>JALZNB010000079.1 GCA_030857905.1 Actinomycetota bacterium | reverse complement strand
CGGCCAGCGGGGGCAGCAGCAGACTCAGCGGAACGCCGAGCAGGTTGGTCACGGCAAGGAGCAGGCCCGCCGTGGAGCGGGAGACACCCGCGTCGACCAGGATCTCCGGCAGCCATCCCATGACGGTGTAGGCGACGAGCGCCTGTAGGCCGAAGAACACGGTGACGATCCACGCCAGGCGGTTACCGAAGAGCGACCGACCACGCGCGGACGACGACGCGCTGACTTCGACCGACGGGCGACGAGCGCTCACGATCCACAGCAGGAACGCGGCGGCGGCGAGTATCGCCCACGCGCCGAGCGCTCCGCGCCACTCACCGAACAGGTTGTGCAGAGAAGGGGTGACCGCCGATCCCATGCCTCCGCCCGCCGCCAGGGCCGCGGTGTAGAGACCGGTGACCACCCCGATCCGGTGCGGGTAGGACTGCTTGATCACGACCGGGATCAAGACGTTCGCGACCGCGATGCCGGAGCACGCGATGAGCGTTCCGCCCAGGACGACCAGCGGTCCGTCGATGACTCGCAATCCCAGGCCCGTGGTGAGCATGACCAGCGCGAACCCGATCGCCCGCGCCACACCGAAGCGCCTGGCCAGCGGCGGGGCGAGCACTCCGGCCAGGCCGAAACACAGCACGGGGAGGGCCGTGAGCGCGCTGGCCCAGGCGTGTGATGCCCCCACCGACCCGCGCACTTCGTCGAGGACGGATGCGAGACTGGTCACGGCGGGGCGCAGGTTGAGCGCCGCGAGCACGACACCGAGAACGAGCAGGGGGGTGCCGACCAGCGCGGCACCCCTTCGGCCAATCCGGGGTTTCTGCCGTGATCTTGCCCCCTGATCGGGTGATGTCATGGCAGGCTGGGCGTCCTTGACGTCCGGCGTGCTCACGGCTTTCGGTGGGTCGCCTCGGACTGTCTTGCGAGTAAGTGTGGCAAACGTGGGATGTTTGGACGAAAGGATGGCGCTGTGCCGTTGGCCACTACCCGGCGGGCAGGCCTCGTCGACCAGGTGATCGAGCAGATGCGCTCGGCCATCTCGAGCGAGGAATGGAAGGTGGGCGAACGCATCCCCACCGAACCCGAACTGGTCTCCGCCCTCGGCGTCGGCCGCAACACCGTCCGCGAGGCGGTTCGCGCCCTCGCCCATGCCGGACTGCTGGAGGTCCGCCAGGGCGACGGCACGTTCGTCCGCGCCACCAGCGAGTTCTCCGGCGCGCTGCACCGCCTCGCCGGCACCGAACTCCGAGACGTCCTCCAGGTCAGGCGCACCCTTGAGGTCGAGGCCTCACGCCTGGCCGCACTGCACCGAACCGATGAGGAACTCCAGGAACTGACCACGCTGCTCACCGAGCGCGATCGGTTGATGGCAGACGAGGAGTACGAGGCTGGGGTGGACAAGGACGCCCAGTTCCACATGGCGATCGTCCGCTGCTCGCGCAACACCCTGCTGGCCGAGCTGTACCAGGGCCTCACCGAGGTGGTCCGCGCCTCGGTGGCCAGCACCGTCAACACCGATCCGGGCAAGGCCAACATCGACCACCGGGGCATCCTGGACGCCATCCGGGACAAGGACCCCATCCGGGCGGCCGCCGAGGCGGGCAGCTTCCTCGACGAGTTGCTGGCGAACCTGGACGAAGCCGAGTAGGTCACCTGGCCGCGAATGCGCGACAGCGGGTTCGCGGCCAGGGGTGTTCCCGATCACGACCGCCCTGCCCTGGGCGGATTCAGCGGGACGAGGTCGGCGAGTGGACCGCCCCGACTCCGGGCGGAACCGACCGCAGGCCAGGCGTGGGGCCGTTCTCGATGAGCCGCCACACCGCTGCCGTGTCCAGGTTGTCGGCCACCAGGTCACCCAGCACGTCGAGTTGCGCTTCGCGTCGTGCCGCGAACGATACGTCGGCGGCGGGGATGAAGCCGTCGCGGCAGGCGAGCCGCGCAGCCCATCTCAGCAATTCCCGGCGGACGCCGTCGTTCTCCAACAGCCCGTGCCAGTGCGTGCCGAGTACCGACCCGTCCACGACTCCCTCGACTGATCCATCGGCCAATTCGACAAGGCCGTCGAGATCGCCTCGACGCCGGACGAAGCCGTGGTGAATCTCGTAACCGACCGCCGGTTCGCCGAAAACCCGGCCCTGTGGTCGATCCAGCGTCTTGGTGGCCGCGAACTCGAAGTCCATGTCCACAAGTCCCAACCCCGCGACCACACCCGCGCCCGACTCGACGCGATCGTCGATGCTCGTACCCAGCATCTGAAAACCCCCACAGATACCCAGAACCGGTGCGCCACGCCGAGCATGCGCCACCACAGCGTCCGCGAGACCGTTGTCCCGCAACCATTCCAGGTCATCCACAGTGGACTTGGAGCCCGGAAGCACCACGAGGTCGGCATCCGCCAACCGGGACGGATCGGTGACGAAGCGCACTGATACACCTGGCTCGCACGCGAGAGCCTCCACGTCCGTCGCGTTGGAAATGCGCGGCAGCCGCACAACCGCGACCCGCAGCCACTGCGATCCCACCGGCGCGGCGGGTCTGCCGACCACGCCGTCGGCCTGGTACGACAGCGAATCTTCCGCGTCGAGCCACAGGTCTTCGCGCCACGGGAGCACGCCGAGCACCGGGCGGTCGGTCAACGCGGTGATCTGGTCGAGGCCGGAAGCCAGCAGCGCAGGGTCGCCCCGGAACTTGTTGATCACGAATCCGCTGAGCAACGCCTGATCGGCCGCGTCGAGCAACGCCAGCGTCCCGAACAGGTGCGCGAACACCCCGCCCCGGTCGATGTCGCCCACCACCAGCACCGGCAGCCCGGCCGCGCGGGCGAGGCCCATGTTGGCGATGTCGTTGGCACGCAGGTTGATCTCAGTGGGCGACCCCGCCCCCTCGCACACGACAACCTCGTAGTCCGCCCGCAAGCCAGAGAGTGTCGACAACACCGTCTCCATCAGCGGGGCTTTGCGGTCCCGATACGACATCGCGCTCACCACCCCGGCGGGCTTGCCCAACACGACCACCTGGGAGCTGCGGTCGGAACCAGGCTTGAGCAGCACCGGGTTGAACCGCACACTCGGTGCCACCCGACACGCGGCGGCCTGCAAGGCCTGCGCCCGGCCGATCTCACCGCCGTCGTCGGTGACGAAGGAGTTGTTGGACATGTTCTGCGCCTTGAACGGCGCCACCCGCACGCCCGAACGCGCCAGCCACCGGCACAGACCGGCGACCACCACGCTCTTGCCCGCGTCCGAGGTCGTCCCGGCGATCAACAGTGCTCCGGACATTCGCGCGTCCCCTCCCCCGCTGTCGTGGCGGACTGCCATCATCCCCGTCATGCCCGCCGCCGCAGTCACCACCGTCCTGGTGCACAGTCCGTTCCTCGGCCCCGCCAGCATGCGGCCCCTCGCCGACGCGCTCGCCGCGCTGGGCCACCCGGCGGTCCTGCTCGACCTGCGCCCCAGTGTGGTCGCCTCGCCAGTGCACCAACGGCTCATCGGGTCGTTCGCCGACGCCATGTCCGAGGCGGCGACGGTGGGGCCGGTCGTGCTCGTGGGCCACAGCGGGGCGGGGCCGCTGCTGCCCGCGTTCGCCTCCGAACTCGAAGACGTCGTGCGCGGACTGGTTTACCTGGACGCGGGTTTGCCGACACCGGGCCAGAGTTGGCGCGACACCGTGCCCGCCGAGATGTACCGCCACTTCACGACCGTCAGTCGCGACGGCCTGCTGCCTCGATGGCAACTCTGGTTCGACGAGGACCCGCTGCCCACCCTCGCCCCCGACGACGCCTTGCGCGCGGAGATCGCCGACGAGACGCCGGAGGTGGCACTCGCATTCCTCAAAGAGGCCCGTCCCAGTGTCGAGTGGTCCGGGCCGTCCGGCTACGTCGCGTTGTCCCCTGCCTACGCCAGGGAACTCGCCGACGCGACGGCACTGGACTGGCCCGCAAGGTCCCTCGACTCACACCACCTCGCGACGGCCACCGACCCGGG
>JALZNB010000372.1 GCA_030857905.1 Actinomycetota bacterium | reverse complement strand
CACCTACCGCGTCCTGATAGACGGGGTGTGGGTCGGGTGGGTCGGCGACGGACGCCACTGGCGCGGCTGGGGCTACGGCGGACGCCGCTGGTGGTCCTGCCGGCGCCACGACGGCGACACTGCCGCCCGCTGGAACAGCCACCTCGGCCACACCACCCGCGCATCCGCGCTCACCGCACTGCTCGCTGAGATCAGCAACCCCACCCAGTCCTGAATGGAGGTTTCTCCGTGTCGCTCACCCTCGATGACCGCATCTCCGACCGGGTCCGCCGCGCCGACTACCACGACTGGCGCGCACGGGTCGAGTCCATCGGCGGCTGCGCCAAACCTATCCGGCTCACCGGCGGCTACTCCCTCGTGGACACCCTCACCAACCGAGAGATCCACAGCCACGACGGCGACGTCATGGTCCCCTGCAACAACCGCCGCGCCGCCGTGTGCCCCACCTGCTCCGACCGCTACGCCGCCGACGCGTTCCATTTGATGCGTGCCGGGCTCTCCGGTGGGCACAAGAACATCCCCGACACAGT
This sequence comes from Actinomycetota bacterium, assembly GCA_030857905.1. GTDB lineage: Bacteria > Actinomycetota > Actinomycetes > Mycobacteriales > Pseudonocardiaceae > Actinokineospora. The sequence continues at coordinate 2,657 of JALZNB010000372.1, read as the reverse complement.
CACCACCCATCCGCGCGCGTTCTGCACCCTCACCGCGCCATCCTTCGGCCCGGTCCACAACCGGCCCACCACCCGCACCGGCAAACGCCGCCCCTGCGCGTGTGGCGAGTTCCACCACGAGTACGACACGCGCCTCGGCGCACCGATCGACCCCGACACCTACGACTATGTCGGCGCGGTCCTGTGGCAAGCGCATTCCGGCGCGCTCTGGTCGAGCTTCGTCAAACGACTACGCCGCGTCGTGGCCAACCTCGCGGGCCTGACCGCACGGGAGTTCAAGGACCACGGCAGCGTGTCCTACGGCAAAGTCGCCGAATACCAACGACGCGGCCTGGTCCACTTCCACGCCGTGATCCGCATCGACGGACCGGAAGGACCCGGCGGCCCGCCCCCGGTGTGGGCCACCTCCGCGTTGCTCGGCGAAGCCGTCACCCTCGCCGCCGACTGGGTGCACCTCGACACCGAACGCCCCGACGGCACCCCGCTCGAACTGCGGTGGGGCACACAAGTCGACGTCCGCCACATCGACACCGCCAACGCCGACCAAGTCGAAGACGAGCACGGGCGAATCAGCGAACAGCGCCTCGCGTCCTATGTGGCCAAATACGCCACCAAAGGTACCGGCAAGAGTGAAACCGCGGACCGCCCGATCCGCTCCCAAATGGACATCGACCACCTCCACGTCTCGCCGCACCACCGACGCATGATCCAGACCGCGTGGGACCTCGGCGACCAACCCCAGTACGAAGACCTCAACCTTCAACGCTGGGCACACATGCTCGCCTTCCGGGGCCATTTCCTCACCAAGTCCCGCAACTACTCGACCACGTTCAAACAAATCCGGGGCGACCGCCACGCCTGGCGACTTCACCAAACACTCGTCGCCGCCGAACTCGACCCCGAAACGACCCTGCTCGTCAACGACTGGCAGTTCACCGGCAGCGGCTATCGCGACGACGCAGAACGCGAACTCGCCTCCGCCATCGCCGACCGCCTACGCGACACCCGCATCCGCAAATACGAACAGGAACACAACCATGCCTGACCGCACTTGCCCCCTCGGCTGCACACCGGCCGAACCCGACAACTGCGCGGCCTCACTGATCGTGTCCTGCCCACTCGGCTACTGGCAAGAACCCAACGACGTCAACCACATCTGCGGCCACCACATCAACGCCCGCTGCAACAACTGCCGCAACTGCACCACCTGCGACGGCTGCTACTGCGGAGAGGACTAACCACCATGATCAAGCTATGGGACCTCAAAGACCTCGCCGAATACCTCGGCATCCCGAAGCAGACCATCTACCAATGGCGCACCAAGGGCTATGGCCCGAAAGGCCGCCGCATCGGCAAGTACGTCAAATTCCGCCCTGAGGACGTCTACGCCTGGGTGGACGCGCAACCAGTGGACGCGGCCTGATGGGGCGTCCGCCGCTGCCCCTCGGAACCTACGGTAAAATCAGGGTGGTCCCGATCGGCACGTCGTTCCGGGCGCGAGCGAAATACCGCGATTACGACGGAGTGGTGCGCTCGGTGGAGCGCTTCGGTGCTTCGGAGTCCGAAGCGGAAAACAACCTGCGCATTGCGTTTCGAGATCGAGGAAAAGTCATTGCGGAGGGTGAGATTACGCCCGAATCCAAAATGTCGGCAGTTGAGGCTATCTGGCGCGTAGAGCTACACGAATCGGAGAAAGCCACTCGAACGCGAGCAACTTATGAAGACATTTGGGATAATGTTTTGGCGCCTGCTGTGGCCGCGCTCAGAGTCGCGGACTTCCGACGTGTATCCACCGCAGAGAGGATCATCCGAGCGATCCGAACTAACAACGGGCCGGGGCGGGCCAAACACGCGAGGGTGGTGCTTTCGCAGATCTGCGGTATTGCCGTTCGGCTGGACGCACTCGATGCCAATCCCGTGCCGAAACTGGCTCCGGCCCCGCGACGGCGGAAAGCTGCGCGGGCATCTGTTCTGACGCAGGACAGCGTCGCCCGGTTGAAAGGCCATCTGCGGGCGGGGCAAGACCCTTACGATCTGGTTGACCTCGTGGATACGCTCTCCGGTCTCGGCTGCCGTATAGGTGAGTTGCTCGCTTTGGACGTGACTAAGGCGGACTTCGATTCGGGGACGCTGGCGATTGAGGGCACCGTTATCCGTGTCAAAGGACTGGGCCTCGTGGTGCAGCCACACACGAAGAGCGAGGCGGGTATGCGGACGATTCGCCCGGCGCAGTGGACGATGGAGATTCTGCGCAGGCGAGTGGAGCGAGGGTCACTGGTGATCTTCCCGTCCTCGGTGGGCACCCTGCGCGACCCTGACAACACCCGCAAATACCTGCGGAAGACGGTGCAGGGTACGGAGTGGGAAGGGCTGCACCCGCACGCCTTTCGACACTACGTCTCCACCCAGCTAGATCGGGCGAAGTGGACTGCGCGGGAGATAGCGGACTACCTCGGCCACGAGAGGGTGTCCATGACGCTGGACGAGTACATGGATCGGCACGTATCGAGCCGGGACGCCACACCTGCGCTGACGGAGGTTGTTCCGGTGTTCCCTGATGAAGAGGTGGGTTAAAGGTGGGTTGATCTTGACCCAGTTAGCTGATCATAGCTTTGACCTGGGCGTGAGTGCCCCCGGCAGGACTCGAACCTGCGACC
>JALZNB010000356.1 GCA_030857905.1 Actinomycetota bacterium | reverse complement strand
GCCGAATGGCGCCTGCTGCGCGACGCGTTCGCCGGACGCGCCGTCGATTCGGCAGCCGTGCTGGCCGCCTCGGACTGGGCGCAGCGCAAGCTGGCCGCCGTCGTCGACGGTGATCTCCTCGTCCTGCTCGCCGAACACGGGCGGACGCGGCGGGTGCGCGCGTTGACCAGGGTTCCCCGGCCCGCACGCCCGCGGTCGGCAGCCGACCAGTAATCCGGGTTCCTGAGTGGACAGTCGAATCACTCCTGGTCACGGCGCTGTATTAGTGCGAATGGGTTAACGTGAAGGTTCGCCGCCACTCTTGCCGTTGTTACGGCAGCCCATGCGCGCGCGATGTCCAGCGCATGGTGCGAAGATCGGTTCCGCGCCTGGCGATGGTGTCGGCGCTGACTTCGGTGCTGATCGGATCGGCGGGCTGCGAGATCCAGGACAGCGATGGCTGGCGGTGCACGGAGAACCGGTGCGATGTCACCATCTCCGGTTCACCGACCTTGGAACTGCTCGACGCGCGGGTGAAGGCCACGGTCGCCGGGGGACGGGTGAAGGTCTCCGGCGGCGGCGTCACCGTCACGCTCAACCCCGGCGAGGCCGCGATGGTCGACGGCGTCAAGATCGAGGTGATCTCCGTCGACCACGAGGCGGCCACCCTGGTCGTCACCGATTGACCTCGGTTGCCTCAGGCGGGTGCGCGGCCATAGCCCTTGCCCATAACATAACGCCATGGACCTGGAGTTTCGCCACCTCAGGATCGTGATCGCGGTGGCCGACGAAGGCAGCATCACCAAGGCCGCCGCCGCGCTCGGCCTGTCCCAACCATCGTTGACCTCGCAGCTACAGCGCATCGAGCGGGCCATGGGGGCGCCGCTGTTCGATCGCGCCCGCACCGGTGTCGTCCCCACATCGTTCGGCCGGGTCGTGCTCGCCAAGGCCAGGTCGGTGGTCAACGAGATGGCTGACCTGCGCGGCGAGGCCCACGCGGCCGTGCCGGGCACGCGGCCGACCGAGATTCGCATCGGTGGCTACCCGGGCGCGCTGCTGTCCGCCCTGGTGCCGAGGGTGCTGGCGCTGTTCGCCGACGAGCACGGTCCGGACAGCGAGCCGCTCACCACCCAGGTGCATACCGACCCGTCGACGGCGGCCTTGTTCGCCAGGGTCAAGGCCGGCCGCGTCGACGCGGCCTTCGTGGTGAACGTCATCGGCTTCGAGGCCGCGCCGGTCGAGGGGGTGCACCAGGAGGTGATCGTGCCGGTCGAGCCGCAGTTCGTCGCACTGTCCGAACGGCACCCGCTCGCCGCCTCCGCAGCCATCGACCTCGCCGATCTCGCGACCGAACCGTGGCTGATCGACCCCCAGGAAGATCACGGCGCGGTGTCCGCCCTGCGATGGGCGTGCAGGCGGGCCGGTTTCGAACCCCGCATCACCCACGAGGTCAGCGACGCCGCGGCGGCACGGGACTTCATCAACACCGGCCAGGCCGTCAGCCTGGCCCACCCCACCTCCACCGAGAGCCGAGGACTGGTCGTCCGGCCCCTGGTCGGCGACCCGCTCACCGGGCGAATCGAGCTGGCCTGGAAGGAGCCGTGCCCGATCCGTCCCGCGCTGCTGCACAGGGCGGCGGCCGAGGCGTACGAGACGTTGGTGACCCGCAACGCCAGTTACGCGCGCTGGTGGTCCGAACACGGTGCTCCATTGTCTTGATCGCGGGGGCGGGCAGGGTACTGGCTGATTTACGACAGCGCGATAACTGTTAACACGACGGACAACACATTGCCCTCAGGGCCCGCGACCGTCACCATGATCAGTGGACGGTGTGTCTCCGGTCGCTGCAGGGTCGACCGAGGGACGCAGCCGTCCCCGCTCACCGCCCTTTGTTCGTGGCCGGGACACCGCGGACAGCCCTCGCGCGGTGAGCAGCGAGTCCCGAGGTCGGTCAGCAGGCCGACCTCGGGACTCGTCCATTCACCTCGTGAAACATCGGTGAACCCCGAGAGGTCACCGCCGGGATCGAGCGGGGAAGGGTCAGTCCCCGGTTCTGCCCACGGTCGCGGACGGCCTGGCCGGTAAACCGCGCGATCCCGCGCGTATGTCACCGCTTCCCGTTGCCGTGCACAAGCCCGCGTCAGTTCGGCTGCGCGCTCGGCCCCTCGCTGTGCTGTCCACCGATCCGCGGCCACTCGCCGTTGGCGACCGCGCTGAGGGCGTGGCGGTCGACGGTGTCGAGACGTTCGGCGTAGTGCGGGGCCAACTCGGTGTTCGTCACCGCCGCGGACAGTTGCGCGAAGGTGGGCAGCAGGGCCGCGGCCTCACGGACCTGCTCGGGGTGCCGGGCGAGCCACCAGACCACGGCGCTGCCCGGGTCGGTGAGGACGTCGCCGGTGAGGTACGCCCGGGTGCTCTGTTCCAGTTCGCGTTCGTGGTGCAGGACCTGCTTTTCCTTGCGCAGCTCCACAAGTCGGTCGAGTCGGCGGGCGTCCTCATCGGGCACCGACAGGCCGACGCTCACGGCCCAGACGATGACCTGGCCGGACGGGTCGGACATGCGGACGCCCAACTCGGCGGCGAGCCGGTTCTGCACGGTCAGCGGGTCGGTCGGCGCGCCGGAGACCGTGATGTGCCTGGCGCGCTCCAGGATCGAGTGCACCGCGAGGCCGCGTGGGTTGCCGTGCTGGGCCGAGTTGGTTGTCCAGCAGACGGTGCAGGACAGGATGAACCGGTAGTAGGGCTCCGCGCTGTCGATCGGGATGGCGGGCACGTGATGTTCCTCGTGCGCGATCGCGGGCTCCACCGCGCTTGGTGTCTTGGTCGCCGCGATCTCCAGTCGCATCGTGCGTTGCTCGCGGGAGAACAGGATCTGCTTGATCACCAGTGCGCCCCCGGCCAGTGACAGCAACACGGCGAGCGCGGTCAACCAGGTAGGAAACGACAACCCGGCCCCCAACGCGAAGGGCAGTAACAGGGCGGTACCCGCGACCAACACGGGCACACGCCAAGGCGCGACGATGTCCACACCTAGGTGGGTACCGCGATCGTGGCCGTAGGACTAGCCCATCCGCCTGAATTCGCTCGAACATACGAATACCGGTGACCTCCTTGTCCTCCGGATAGACCATCACGACCGGGTGAGACCACCCCGACTCCCGACGACAGGAGGATCTGGTCACCCCGATGGACGCTTGGTCGCCCGCGGCATTTGACTCCACAACAACAACCGAAGACCTGACGAACCCGGGTACGCCAATGTGCCGACACCGATCGCACCGAGAGTCGCCGACACATCAGCTCGTCCGTTTCCGGACGTTCGTCGCCGATTTCTCCATGCTGTCCGCCATGTGGGTGTCGTTCACGGCTTCGGCGGCCCGCTGGGCACCGATGTACGCCTCCACGGCGGCGACGTGCTCTCCCGCCGACTCCAACGCTTCCGCGTAGCGCTCGTACTCGTACATTCCGGCACCACCCCGCGCGACCAACTGGTCGAAGACCTGCCTGGCCTCGGCCAGCCGCCCCTGTCCGACGAACAGATTCACCAACCAGGTGGCGGAGTCGGTGCCGTCGTGCAGATCATCGGCGATCGCCCGCCGCAAAGTGGCCTCGGCGTCGTCGAGGCGACCGACCTTCGTCTGTATCTCGCTCAGGTAGACGAGCAGCACGCCGAGTTCGAGTTCCGGCGAGCGCAACGACGGGTCGTCGGCGGCGGCGAGGAGCTGGCCGATGACGGAGTCGACATTGGCCGGATTGTCGACCCGCGAGTAGGCGAGGTCCAGGTCTTCTTCGGTCATTCGTGCTGAGAGCGACATAACTCCAAAGTACCGATTTCCGCGCGCTTTGCAACGAGCGCGACTCGAAATCGCTCAAAAGTGTTGCCAGACCAGAGTTTCGTTACAGAGAGGCGCAAAGCAGTCGTGCGATACCGCCAATCGGGCACAACTGTCTCACTCGAAACCGCAGCGTCAAGTTGGGCCGCTCCAGCCGGAGTCTTGACGCGCGTGGACACTGGCACGCTTGCTCGATCTGGCCTATATCCGCCTTTGCCATCTGATCAGCCTCAGGATAGTCAGGAGAGCGCGGCGCGGATCTTTACCGCGTAGCTCTCCGCAGTGTGGTTGACGGTGTAGGGGTGGCGGGGGCCGAGCCAGATGCGGAGGCCGTCCTTCTTGTGGCGGGGGATGACGTGCAGGTGCAGGTGTGGCACCGATTGGCTCACGATGTTGTTGATCAGGATCATCGAACCGTCCGCGCCGAGGCCGTCCTCGACCGCGCGTTCGAGTCGTTGGGCCAGGGTGAAGAAGGGGGCGACCCGGGGTGCGGGGAGGTCGCTGAGCAGTGGCACGTGAAGTTTGGGGACCAGAAGGGTGTGGCCGTGGAACAGCGGACGGTGGTCGAGGAAGGCGATCGTCTCCTCGTCTTCGTGGACGACGGTGGCGGGTAGCTCGCCCGCCAGGATTCGGCAGAACGCGCACGGGGGCGGCACGGTTCCTCCACTTGATACTCATCGGTGTTGCGGTTGGCACAATGGTGCCAGTGACGCGTACCGGGTGCGGCGCGCTCGTGCGTGACTTGGAATTCGTGGACCCACGCTGTACCTCCTTCCGGCACCCCTGACGTGATCCCGCCGCCTGAGCCTGCCGAATCGGGTTCGGTCGACCGCCTCTTCTCCGGTCCGGCTCCGAATCGGCGGCGGAATGCCGTGCCGAAGTCCCCGGTTGGTTTCGTGGCAGGCCCGTCGCGCTCGACAGCCGGCCATGCTCAGGTCCAACCCGGACATGAGGAGCAGGTGGAATGAGCCGCATCGCGACGTTGGCCGTGCACGCGGGCCGCGAGGATCTCGCGGGTCTTGGCGCGCATGTGCCGCCGATCGACCTGTCGACGACGAACCCGGTGCCCAGCGTGGCCGCCGGTGGTGACGCTTACGAGGCGATGGCGACCGGTGGTCTCCCGCCCGCCGATGGCGGTCTGGTCTACCAACGGCTGTGGAACCCCACGGTCGCCCGGTTCGAGGACGCGCTCGCCCAGTTGGAGCGGACCGAGCAGGCTGTCGCGTTCGGTTCAGGCATGGCGGCGTTGACCGCGTGTCTGCTCGCCCTCATGGCGGACGGCAAACCGCACGTTGTCGCGGTGCGGCCGATCTATGGCGGCTCCGATCACCTGCTCGCCTCCGGCCTTCTGGGTACCAAGGTCACCTGGACCACGGCGGACGGCATCGCCGAGGCCATCCGGCCGAACACGGGGCTTGTCCTGGTGGAGACCCCGGCCAACCCCACGCTGGAGCTGCTCGACCTGCGCGCTGTGTGCGACCAGGCGGGGACCGTGCCGGTCGCGGTCGACAACACCTTCGCCACGCCTGTGTTGCAGCGGCCTGTCGAGCATGGCGCCACGTTGGTCCTGCACTCGGCGACGAAGTACCTCGGTGGTCACGGGGACGTGATGGGCGGTGTTGTCGCCACCGATGTCGAGTGGGCGGCCAGGTTGCGGCGCGTTCGCGCGGGTACCGGCGGCTTGATGCACCCTCTCGCCGCCTACATGCTCCACCGCGGTCTCCAGACGCTGCCGGTGCGCGTGCTCGCCCAGCAGGCCACGGCCGTGGAGCTGGCGGCGGCGCTGGCCCAGAACCAGGACGTCGAGCAGATCTACTTCCCGTCCGGGTCACTGGTCGGGCGTCAGATGTCCGGGCCTGGCGCGATGCTCGCCTTCCGTGTCGCGGGCGGCTATGACGCCGCGGTCCGTGTTGTCGAGGGGGTTCGGTTGATCACTCACGCCGTGTCTCTCGGTGGTGTCGACTCGCTCATCCAGCATCCGGCGTCGTTGACCCACCGCCCGGTCGCCGCCGCGGCGAAGCCGCACGCCGACGTGGTGCGGATGTCGGTCGGCCTTGAGCACGTCGATGACGTGCGCGCCGATCTGGAGTACGCCATCAAGGAGGCGCATCGCTGACGTAGATTCGGCTGGACCGCTCACAGTGGAAAGAGAACACGCCCATGGGTCAACCAGCCGAATTGGATTCGGTCGACGTCGCGATCCTGCGCGAGTTGCAGAAGGACGCCAGGCTGCAGAACAAGGAACTCGCCGCCATCGTGGGTGTCGCGCCGTCCACCGCGTTGGAGCGGGTGCGGTCGCTGCGCAGGCGCGGGGTCATCACCGGATTTCACGCGACGGTGAGCCTGGCCGCGCTCGGCAGACCGATCAGCGCGCTGTTGTCGGTGCGGGTGCGACCGCACCGACAACAGATCGTGGAAGCGTTCAAGACGTTCATCGTGAGCCAGCCGGAGACGGTGTCGTTACTGCACGTAGCCGGACCGGATGATTACCTTGTGCAAGTTGCGGTCCCGAGCACCACGCATCTGCAACAATTGTTGATCACTCGGCTGCTGAGCAGGTCAGAGGTCGTCTCGGTCAACACGTTGTTGGTTTTCGAGGCGATCGGCCAGCCGGTGCAGGCCCCGATCGGGTAGGCCGTGCCGTGATCGATCGGGTAGCCGTCACGTGACCGGCGACTGCTTCTTGACGACACAATCGTGACTCGGGTGGGGAACGTCTCCCATTTCGCATTCGGGTGAGGTAGGAAGGGGGTCCGAGTACAAACTGTCACTACCCGACTGCGTTTGTGGGTGGTGACACCGGCCAATCGGGTGATGTCGATGAGCCTGCCCTGCGAAGAGTTACCGCAATCTGATCTTGGGGAGATCGACGCGCTGCTGCGCGCGGTCGTGGCGGACGGCTTCACCATGTACCTGTGCGGTGGCGCAGACCAGCCCGAGGCGATCGTGGCCACCTACGCGTGGGAAGACCATGTCGACTTCGTGGTCATCAAGGGCGAGGGTGACGTCACCGCCGCGCGATCGCGGTCCAGTCGCGATTGGAATGTCTTCACCGCCGAGTCGGTGGTCTGGTCCTACCAGGGCCACGCCCGCTGGGCCCTGCGCGCGCTGCTCGACCTTGTCGCGCCAGACCACCCCCAGGCACCGGACGAGGAGTACGCGGCACCGGAAAGCATCCGGGTCGCCCCCGCCGATCTGCGCCGACTGTCCATCCGCTCCCCGATGCCCGGTTCGGTCGAACGCCGCGCCATGCGGCTCCGACTGGCCGCTTGGACCTGAGGCGCTTCGGGCCCGCGTTCACGGGTGGGGGACTTGAGCGGCGATTGGCCGGGGAGTACCCAGCCGCCCGAACGCGACGGTGGGATCATCGAAAGATGAGACGCAGCGCCATCCTGGCCGCCATCGGTATCGCCGCCGCCGCGGCGTGGGCGATCCGCGACCTGCCCGCCGCGATCGGCGGCCGCGCCCGGGGCGAGTTCGCCGACCGGATTCGCCGTTCCCCGCAATACGGCGACGGCGTTTTCCACAATCGGACGGTCACCCGGATGATGCAGCCCGGCAGTACCGGCGCCGCGCTGCGTGAGATGATCGCAGGCGGCGCCCAGCGCAGGCCACTAGGCCCGATCCCGCTGGTGGAACCGATCGTCGCCGATCCGGACGGGCTGCACCTGACCTGGCTCGGACACGCCACGACGCTGGTCGAGATCGAGGGCTCGCGCGTGCTGTTCGACCCGGTGTGGAGCGCGCGGGTGTCGCCGTCGCAGCTCCTCGGGCCGCGTCGGCTGCACGAGCCGCCGATACCGCTGGAGCGACTGCCCCGCCTGGACGCCGTCGTCATCTCGCATGATCACTACGACCACCTCGACATGGCCACCGTGCGCACGCTTGTCCGCACCCAGACGGCTCCATTCGTTGTGCCGCTTGGGGTTGGCGCGCACCTGCGGCGCTGGCGGGTGCCGGAGTCGCGGATCGTCGAACTGGACTGGAACGAGGAGACCACCATCGGCGACCTGCGTCTGGTGGCCACGGCGGCGCAGCACTTCTCCGGGCGGCTGTTCACCCGGGACCGGACGCTGTGGGCGTCGTGGGTGGTCGCGGGCCCGACTCGGAAAGTGTTCTACACCGGCGATTCCGGCTACTTCGACGGCTACACCGAGATCGGCGCGGCGCACGGGCCGTTCGACGCGACGCTGATCCAGGTCGGCGCCTACGCCCCGGGTTGGCCGGACATCCACATGACACCGGAGGAGGGCGTGGCCACCCATCTCGACCTCCGAGGTGGACTGATGATCCCGGTGCACTGGGCGACCTTCACCCTCGCCCCGCACGCGTGGACCGAGCCAGCGGACCGGGTGTGGGCCGAGTGCAAGGCCCAGGACGTCCGGTTGGCGATTCCCCGGGTGGGCGAGCGGGTGGATGTGGACGCGCCGGGGTCGGTCGATCCGTGGTGGCAGACGTTGTAGCCGCGCGGATCAGTCCGTGAGGCCGAGTCGGAGCAGGGCCTTGGCGAAGGCCTGCGCGCCCTCGTAGTCCCACGGCCCGCCCGGCCGGTTGCCGACCCAGGACAGGTGCCACCGCGCCCGTTCGAGGTCACCGGCCTCCAACATCGCCCAGCCGAAGAGGTTGTGGGCTTCCTTGGAGTACGGCTGCGGTTCCGCCGAGGCGCACCACGTGCGTTCGGCCTCGATCAGTTCCAGCTTCAGCTCGGTGGTGAAGTAGGAGGTCAGCATCTTCGCCCCCGCCCACGTCTTGCCCTCTTCGGCGAATCGCTGCCTCTCCTTCATGAGGAACTCGGAGTGGGCCATGGGCAGCACGGCGACGAGTGGGCTGCCCGGGGGCGCGGTGGCCACGGTGTCGCGGGCGAAGCCGAACATCTGCTCGTGCGAGCCGCTCCACTTCGACGTCAGGTTCTGCAGACGCGAGGCGTGCGCGGGAAAGGACGTCGGCGCGCGTTCGATCGCGCGTTGCCAGGCCAGGTCGTGCTGCTCGCGGTCCAGTTGCATGCCGCGCGCGTATTTCTGCAGCTCCACCCACGGCGTAGCGTCGTGCGGCGCCAGGTCGGCCGCCGCCACCAGCGGGTCGCGGGCCTCGCGCAGGCGGCTGTAGAACAGTTTGAACCGGTCGTCGCCGACCGTGCTCGCCCAGCCTGATCCCCGAATCTCCCACGCTTCGTTGATCAGGGTGCCGCCCAACCACAACAGCAGGTCCGCCGCAGCGGCCGGGCTCATGTTCTCGGTCAGCAACGCCTTGATCTGCGCGGACTGGCCGACCGATGCGCCTGCGAGAGCGCGAACCCGCTGGGCGCGCAGCTCGTGGTCGTCGCGGCACTCGCGGAGCAGGGCGATGCCCGCGTTGCGATGGCCGTCGCGGACCGCGTCGACGCCCGCGTCGAGGGCCATGTCGTCCCAGCAGCGGTCGAGGATGAGGTGTTCGGCCAGTGCCGCCGCCTCGCCTTGGGCCTTCTTCCGGCCGAACAATGCCATGTCGGGGAGACTATCCGGCTCGCGCGAGACGGTGAGGAGAATTCGACGTGGGGTGTGCTTGGGGGACCGCGACCCCGCCGCGCCTAGGGTGGTGACGTGCTGACATTCCGCCAAGCGACCCTCGATGACGTCCCCGCGCTCGTGCCCTTGATCGAGTCCGCGTATCGAGGCGAGGCGAGCCGCGCCGGGTGGACGACCGAAGCCGACTTCCTCGACGGGCAGCGGACCGACCCCGACGCCGTCGCCGAGGTGATCACCGCTCCCAAGAGTGTGCTGCTCGTCGGCTTCCGCGATGAGGCGATGATGACGTGCGCCCACGTGGCCGACGAGCGCGGTGCCGGATACTTCGGCATGTTCGCCGTCGCGCCCGGCGATCAGGGCGGCGGGCTCGGTCGGGAGACGTTGGCCGAGGCCGAGCGGTTCGTCCGCGAGGAGTGGGGGCTGTCGCAACTGCGGATGAAGGTGATCACCATGCGCGAGAGCCTCATCGCCTGGTACGAGCGCAGGGGCTACCGGCGTACCGGGGAGCTGTCACCGTTCCCGTACGGGGATGAGCGGTTCGGTGTGCCGCTGCGTGACGATCTGGTCTTCGAACTGCTGGTAAAGGATCTTTGAGCTGACGAATTCGGGCTGGTGTGGGCGAACCGCTGAGCGATGTGGTGGGCGCGACACCGGCCCCCGGCATCCGCGGCTGACGACATAGAGTCAGGGTGTGACCGCACGCCAGGTATCCGACACCCGGACCATCGACGCCGCCCCAGCCGAACTCTTCGACCTGCTGGCCAATCCGGCGAAGCACCCGCTGATCGACGGGTCCGGCACCCTCGTCGCCGCCCGCAGCGTCGGTCCGCACCGCCTCGAACTCGGATCCCGCTTCGGCATGGACATGAAGATGGGGATGCCGTACAAGATCCTCAACACCGTCGTCGAGTTCGAACTCAACGAACGCATCGCGTGGCGGCACTTCTACGGTCACCGCTGGCGTTGGGAGCTGACCGGCCTCGGCGACGGCCGCACCCAGGTCACCGAGACCTTCGACTGGTCGACCGCCCGCATCCCGATGACGATCGAGTTGGCGAGGTTCCCCGGCAAGAATCTCAAGGGCATCCGGGCGACGTTGGAGCGGCTGGCCGAGCTGTACCCCGCGAAGGACTGACCCCCGGTCGTCAAGCGGGCCGGGTTCCCCGGTGCGATTATTGCTGTTATGACCACACCGGAACCCGACCCGAGGACCAGACCTTTGTCGGACCGGGACCGCGCCTACGCGGGCCCGCCCGAAGAGGTCGTCCACGAGCGGGTCGAAGACAGCCACGCGAGCCGTGTCCGTGCCATTCGCATGGTCACCTCCTTCATCACCTTCGTCTGTGCCCTGTTCGCCGTGGTGTTGGTGGCGCACATCATCCTGACTCTCGCCGATGCGAACGCGAGCAACGGTTTCGCCTCGTTCATCGCGGGCTTCTCCGGCGGTGTCTCGCTCGGGTTCGACGGGCTGTTCACGCCGGACTCGGCGAAGGTGGCGGTGTTGCTCAACTATGGCCTCGCCGCGATCGTGTGGCTGCTGATCGGGGTGGCGTTGAACTTCCTGATCCGCAGGTTCGCCATGCCGGGACCCAGCCGGGACGTGCGCTACCGCCGCACCGTTCGCTGACCGACATTTCCGAGCGCCCCGCCCGCCGATGCGGGC
>JALZNB010000341.1 GCA_030857905.1 Actinomycetota bacterium | reverse complement strand
GCGCGCGGGAACGCGCTCAGCCTCGATCTACGCCTGTGCCCGGTTGGTCACTCGAAGCGGATGAGCGTCCGGCCGCCACGGCCGGCGCGCATGTCCTCGAACGCGGTCTCGATCCCCTCGAGGTCTGTGGTCGCCGTGACGAGTCCGCCCACGTCGAGTTCTCCGCGATCCATCAGGTCGAGCAACCGAGGTATGTCGACAGCGGGATCGGTGGACCCGAAGAGACACCCGGTGAGAGTCCGACCGAAGTAGTAGAGCTCCAACGCGGTGAACTCGACCTTCGCCTTGGCCGAACCGACGCCCACGATCACCACGTGCCCGCCGCGCCGACTGGCCGACCACGCGGTCCGAATCGCCGAGGGATGACCCACGCATTCGAAGGCGACGTCCGCCCCGCGCCCGTCGGTCAGTTTGCGAACGGCTTTCGCCGCCCCCTCGTCCGAGACCACGAAATGCGTAGCCCCTTGTGACAGCGCCAACTCGGCTTTCGACTCGTGCAGATCGACCGCGATGATCCGCCCGGCTCCGGCGATCCGAGCGGCTTGCAGGACCGACAGGCCCACCCCGCCGACACCGACCACCACCACGGATTGTCCCGGCTGAACGGCGGCCGTGTTGAACACCGCGCCCGCACCGGTGAGCACCGCGCAGCCCAGCACCGCGGCGTGCTCCAACGGCACGGAGTGGGGAATCTTCACCGCGCCGGACTCGGGAACGATCGTCTCCTCGGCGAAAGCGCCCGCCCCCAGACCCGGATACAGCGGTGTCCCGTTGGGGAGAAACGCGTGCGGGATCTCGGCGGCGTCCGAGGCGTGTTCGCAGAGATAGGGCTCGCCCGCCGCACAAAACCAGCAGGAGCGGCATGGTGGCGCCCAATTGATCACCACGTGGTCGCCCGGCTCGACGCTGGTCACACCCTCCCCCACCGACACCACGACACCGGCGCCTTCGTGTCCGAGCACCGCGGGCACGGCTTGACGCAGTGTGCCGTTCGCCAGTGACAGGTCCGAGTGGCAGACACCGGCGGCCACCACCCGGATCCGGACCCGTCCAGGGCCGGGTTCGGGTAGCACGATGTCGGTGACCGTAAGAGGACTATCTTGCGCGGACAACACTGCGGCCCTGACCATGACGCTCCTTCCACTGGCGACCACCTGAACCTAGCGGCTCACCCGAGGTGTCCCGTGGCTACCGCGCTAGACGAACGCGTTGATGCCGGTCAGCGCGCGCCCGATCAGCAGCTTCTGCACCTGGCTGGTGCCCTCGTACAACGTCATCACCCGGGCATCGCGCAGGTACTTCGCCACCGGGTACTCGTCCAGGTAGCCGTAGCCGCCGTAGACCTGGATCGCGAGGTTCGCCGCGGTGACGGCGTTCTCACTGGCGAACAGTTTCGCCATCGACGCCTCGGTCCCGAACGGCTTGCCGCGATCGATCAGGTCGGCGACCCGCCACACCAGCAACCGGGCGGCATCGGTCGCCACGGCCATGTCGGCCAGCATCTCCTGCACGAGCTGGTAGCCCGCGATCGGCTTTCCGAACTGCGTGCGCTCCTTGGCGTACCCGACGCTCGCGTCGAGGGCTGCTTTCGCCAGGCCCACGCACCCGGCCGCGACCGACATCCGGCCCTTGTCCAGGGCGGACATCGCCACCGTGAATCCGGCGCCCTCCGCACCCAGCCGCGCCGAGTCCGGCACCCGCACGCCGTCGAGCACGAGTTCGCCGGTGGACTGACCGCGCAGCCCCAGCTTGCCCTTGATCTCCCGGTGCGCGAACCCCTCGGCGTCGGTCGGCACCAGGAACGCGCTGATGCCCTTCGGTCCCGGACCGCCGCTGCGGGCGAAGATCAGCGCCACATCGGCCCAGGTCCCGTTGGTGATGAACATCTTCGACCCGGTCAGCACCCAGTCGTCGCCGTCGCGCACCGCGCGCGTGGCCAGG
Organism: Actinomycetota bacterium; assembly: GCA_030857905.1. Taxonomy (GTDB): domain Bacteria; phylum Actinomycetota; class Actinomycetes; order Mycobacteriales; family Pseudonocardiaceae; genus Actinokineospora. The sequence continues at coordinate 773 of JALZNB010000341.1, read as the reverse complement.
TTCGCCGCGTCGGACCCGGTGTCGGGCTCGGTCAGCCCGAAGCAGGCCAGCGACTCCCCCGAACTCAGCCGGGGCAGCCAGTGGTGCTTCTGCTCTTCGGTGCCGAAGCCCACGATCGTCTTGGCGACCAACCCGAGCGTCACCGAGACGATGCCTCGGATCGCCGAGTCACCGCGACCGATCTCCTCGATCATCAGGCAGTAGTCGAGATGATCACCGCCCGAGCCGCCGTACTCCTCGGGGATGGTGAGTCCGAGGAAGCCGACAGCGCCGAGTTTGCCCACGATGGCCCGGTCGACCTGCTCCTGGCGGTCCCATTCGGCGGCGTTGGGCACCACCTCGCGGTCGACGAAGTCCCTGGCGAGGTCCCACAGCGCCTGCTGCTCGTCGGTCAGGGCCAGATCCATCGTGGTCTCCTGTCACTAAACCGTACGGTGTTAGGTTTCTTCAGGATAGGATCATCGCCAGAACCCGGCAAGCACGGCCCGGGGTAACTTGGGAGACACGAGGTGCCACGCCCGCGCACACCGCTGCTCAGCCGCGACCGCATCCGCGACCACGCGCTGACCATCGTCGACGAGAACGGGCTGGAAGGCCTGTCGATGCGCAGGCTGGCCGCCGATCTCGGCGTGCGAGCGCCGTCGCTGTACAGCCACTACCGCACCAAAGACGAACTGTTGCAAGACATCGCCGACGACATCATGTCCACTGTGGACGTGACCGGCTTCGCGATCGGCTGGCAGGTCGGCGTGCGCACCTGGGCCCGGTCCTAC
>JALZNB010000156.1 GCA_030857905.1 Actinomycetota bacterium | reverse complement strand
GGCCCGGGTCGAGAGCGCGAGCCGGTCCTGGCCCTGAGCGCCCACGGCGGCGAACGCGGGCGGCAACGCCGCCAACGAGGCGCGGCTGGTGTCGGGGCGGATCAGTTCGTCGAGTGCCAGGCCGCCGATGGGTATGACGGAGCGGGTGAACGTGCCCGCTCGCCACGCCGAGACCGCCTTGTGCTGTGACTCCCACGCATAGCCGTCGAGGTCGTCGCGACTGAGGCCGTCGAGGGTGGCGTTGAGGTCGGCCGCGACGCCCATGTGCACGGTACCGGTGTGCCGCACCACTTCCGCGTCAGTCCACAGTGGAGCGCGATCGCTCGACATCGGCACCCGCGACCCGCTCTCCACTCCGCCTGCCACCGCGAGGCTCAGCTCGCCGGAGCGCACACGCGCGGCCGTGAGCGCGACGGCGTCGATGCCCGAGGCGCAGAACCGGTTGACCGTGACCCCCGGCACGCCGTCACCCCACCCGGCGAGCAGCGTGGCGGTGCGCGCGAGATTGCCGCCTTGTTCACCCGTTTGCGAGGCGCACCCCAGCACGAGGTCCTCTACTGTCGACGGCTCCACACCGCGCTCGACGAGCGCTCGCTGCAAGCCGATGACCAGGTCGAGCGGGCTCAGGTGGTGTAATCCACCGAGCGGAGAGCCATATCCCCTCGCGGTGCGGACATAGTCCAGCACGTAGGCCTCATTCATCCACACCCCCAGCCGAAACGCACCCTAGCCTGCCCACGGTGCCAGTTGTAGTCTCGGATTCGTGGCACTGGCAAGGAGGCGGGGGACGACGTGGACGTGGAGATCCTTGGGCGGGTACTGAGCACGCTGCCCCCGGACGACGACCACCCCTATCGCAGCGGCCCGTGGCGTCCACAGACCGTGGAGCGCTCGACCGACGAACCGGAGATCGTCGGGGAGATCCCGGCCGACCTCGACGGGGTCTATCTGCGCAACACCGAGAACCCGGTCCATCCCGCACTGGCCAACTATCACCCCTTCGACGGTGACGCGATGGTGCATGTCGTGGGATTCCGAGACGGGAAAGCCTTCTACCGAAACCGGTTCGTCCGCACCGACGGGTTCGTCGCCGAGCAACGTGCCGGTGGGCCGCTGTGGGCCGGTCTCGCCGAGCGGCCCGAAAACGCGCCCAGGCAGGACGGGTGGGGCGCGCGTGGCGGGCTGAAGGACGCTTCCAGCACCGACGTGGTGGTGCACGCGGGTGTCGCGCTCACCAGCTTCTACCAGTGCGGTGAGCTGTATCGGCTTGACCCGCTCACCCTGGACACCCTTGGAAAGTCCACTTGGGACGGACAGTTCCCGCGATCAGGTGTCTCGGCCCATCCCAAGGTCGACGACGCAACCGGCGAGCTGTTGTTCTTCAACTACGGCAAGGAAGAGCCCTATCTGCACTACGGTGTGGTCGACGCGGACAATCGGCTCGCGCACTACGTCGACGTGCCGCTGCCCGGCCCGCGTCTCCCGCACGACATGGCGTTCACCGTGAACTACGCCATCCTCAACGACGCCCCGCTGTTCTGGCGCCCGGAGCTGTTGGCCAAAGGCGCCCATGTAGCCCGGTTCCACCGGGACATGCCACTGCGTCTCGGGGTCATCCCTCGGCGCGGCGGCAGCGACGAGGTCATGTGGTTCGAGGCCGAGTCCACGTTCGTGTTGCATTTCGTCAATGCCTACGAAGAGGGCGACGAGATCGTGCTGGACGGTTTCTTCCAGGGCAATCCGGAAGGCCGGGACGGCGTGTTCGCGGGCGACAGCCGCTACGCCAAGATGTTTCGGACGCTCTCCCTCGACGGGATGCAGACGCGGCTGCATCGCTGGCGTCTCAACCTGCGTACCGGGCGCACCACGGAAGAACGGCTCACCGACACGATCACCGAGTTCGGTATGATCAATTCGGCTCACGTGGGCCGCCCTTACCGGTATGTCTATGCCTCGACCGGTGTACCGGGGTGGTTCCTCTTCGACGGTTTCGTCAAGCATGATCTGCGTACCGGTAAGGAAGAGCGCTACCGCTACGGAGACGGTGTGTTCGGCAGTGAGACCGCGGTGGCGCCACGAGTGGGCGCCGCCCACGAGGATGACGGTTATCTGATCACCATGACCACCGACATGAACGCCGACCGGTCCGAGTGCCTGATCTTCGACACCGCCCGTGTCGGCGACGGGCCGGTCGCCAGGGTCCGGTTGCCCGAGCGGGTCTCCAGCGGCACCCACAGCTGTTGGGCGCCAGGAGCGGCCATCCCCGGCTGGCGTGACGCGGACGACGCGGCGGCCACGGTGGGGCCGCATCCCTCATGATTCACCCGCCAGACGCGCCGACCCGGCTCGGTGAGGGCGGAGACAACGCCATCGCGTTCGCCATCGGAGTCACCGCCGACGAATGGACGCTGCTCGTGCTGCGGGTGGTGATGCAGCGACGTTCCTGTCGGTTCGCCGACTGGCAGGACGCGCTGCCGATCCCGGGGCCGGTCCTGACCGCGAGACTGCGCCGGATGGTGGAGGCGGGCATCCTCACCGGGCCCGGCGGCGGCGACGATCCGGCGACCTTCGACTACACCCTCACCGCCAGGGGCGCCGCCCTGTGGCCGTTCATGACGACCATCTGGGCGTGGGAGCGGTTGTGGGGCGATGGGCACCCCGAGAGCGTCCCGGCCATGCGGCACGCGGCCTGCGAGCACGAGTTCGAGCCGGTCATGGCGTGCAAGACCTGTGGCGAGGTGGTGCCGCCGCGCGATGTCACCGGCCGGTTCGGGCCGAGCGGGTCGTGGCCGAGGTCGGCGCCCAACACGACGATGCGCAGGCGGTCCAGCGGGTCGGCCAACCTCGGGCCGGGGTTCTTCCCGGAGAGCCGCGTGCTCATCGGCAACCGGTGGTCGGCCGCGATGCTCGGCGCCGCCTACCTCGGGTCCCGTCGCTTCTCGGAGTTCCAGCGCAGAGTCGGTGCGCCCGCGACCGTCATCGCCGACAGACTGCGCAGTTTCTGTGCCCTCGGGGTCCTTTCCGTGTCCGGCGGCCAGCAGGACCGTTGCGAACGTTCCACCTACCGGCTCACCGACAAGGGCAGGGCGTTCTTCCCGGTCGTCATGTCGGCGATTCAATGGGGTCAGCGCTGGTTCCTCGCGCCGGAAGGACCCGCGGTGATTTTCCACCACCGCGACGACGAACACCCGTTCTCTGTCCTGCTGCTGTGCTCGACATGTAAACAGCCGCTGGCGGGTCGGGACATCCTGGCTGTGACTGACTGAGAAGTCCATGCAACCGACCAGGCCGTCCCCTGCGTCCTGAGCACATGAAGCGCCTAGGAATCCTCGCCAGCGCAGGCGTGCTGCTCGCCGTGGTCTCAGCCTGCGCCACCGCCCCGGACAGCAACCCGCCGCAGCAGCCACAGCCGCCCGTCTCCGAAGCGCCCACCCAACCGGGCGAACCCGAGGTCCAGCCCGGTCTGACGCCGCCGGAGGGCAGCACCCCGCTACCTGCGGCCAAGGTAGACGCGACAGCGCTGCCGGAGACCTATCCCAGAACTCTGTGGACCGCGGACGACGGCAAGACCGTCGGCCTCATCGCCATCGAAGGCGGTTGCGGCAAGGCGAGCGCGGAGATCGTCGAGCAGGCGGCCGCGCAGGTCGTGGTGAACGTCGTCGAAACCTCACCCGCGCCGGAGAAGCAGGTCCAGTGCACGATGGACATCCGCTACCCGAAGTTGACCGTCAACCTCGACCAGCCGCTGGGTGAGCGCAAGGTCATCCTGCGGACCGAACAGCGCTCGTCCTGATTCGACAGTCCTCCTCCCCGGGTGCCCCGGTCGGCATTGCCCCGCCGACCGGGGCACCGTTCTGTCTCCTTCCAACGACGTGACGTCGGAGAACACGTGCAACCGACCTGGCGGCGAGTACCGTCTCCAGGCCATGAAGACCTCGTTGTTCACCGCTGGAGCAGTCCTGGCCCTGCTCGCCCTGACGGCGTGCGGCCAGTCGACTGACCAGGCTGAGTCGCCCGTCAGTACACAACCGACGACGACGGTCGTCCCCACCACGACCGAGTCGGCGCCCCCGACGACGGCCTCGCCGTCGGTGGTGCCCGCCCCGCCGACCGGTGAGCCGACCACGCCGTCGGGTCCGCAGGTCACCATCGCCCCTTCGGGCGTCGTCGTGCCTCCCGGCTACCAGGAGGTGCCCGTGACCCAGGTCGACGCGAAAGCCCTCCCCGACGGCTACAGCGAGCGCAGGGTGTGGGTCTCGGGGGACGGTAAGACCGTCCAGGCGTTCGCGATCGCCCCGGATTCCTGCACGATGGTCGAGGGCCACGTCACCGGATCGGACGACGGGATGGTCAAGATCGCGCTGAACGCGATGGCGCAACGCCAGGGTGGTCCTGAGCAGGTGTGCGCCACTGTCATCACCCCAAGGCCGGTGACGGTCACGCTGAAGCAGCCGCTGGAAGCGCGCACGGTCGTCCTTGTCGAAGGTCCCTGAAACCACAGCGTTCGCGGGCGGGTTCCGGCCGATTCCGGACCCGCCCGCAGTGCTGTCAAACAGTGATGCTCGTCACCTCGAAGCAACGTCAGTCTGGTGTGCGTATGGCAAGGCGGGCTCGGTGATCGCGCTTCGAGGTGGGACGGTCGGTTGTGGACGGAGGGGTGGCTGACTTGCCAGGTCATCCGCCCATTCGATATTCCACGCGTGGTCCGAGGGTCTTCCGTCTGATCTTGGCGACACGCTGAGTAGTCGATCTCCGGCGGGTCTCACTCTTCCACCTGGCAATATTGACCCAAGTCACAGATGTTTGCCTTCCTTGGTTGCGCACAGTTAGCGTCGCCGCCGATCGTCACGGTCTGGTTACGAGGGCATGGCGTCGGGTCGAACTCGACTCGCGCCAGCCGGGATCCCCCGCCCGGTGTCCGACCGGATCTCCCCGAGACGGAAGGCACTCCCCATGTCGAGCTCAGCCCGCGGAAACAGACGCGTCCCGGCCCGGAAACACCGGCCGACGGGCGCGCACCGCAAGAAACGGGTCATCCCGCGCGGCCACCTGGCCGTCACCGCCGTCCTGGCGGGCGCGGTCGCGATCGTCGGCCAACCCGCCGCGGGCAGCGGCGCCCCCACGGACGGGGGCGCCGTCAGCGACATCCTGCGGGTCGCGTACTCGACCGGCGCCTCCGACGTGTACCCCACGTTGATCCCACCGCGAGTCGTCAACGCCGACCTCCGGACCGAGGCACGCAAGCTGGACGGTGCCCTCCAGTCCCGCAAGGCCGACGCGATGAGGCAACAGCTCGTCGAGCACCAGCGGATCGCCACCGAGCGGCAGCGCCTCGCGGCCGAGGCCGAACAGCGCAGGCTCGCCGACGAAGCGGCCGCCAAGGAGTCCGCGGCCAAGGAAGCGGCGGCGAAGGAGATCGCGGCGAAGGAGGCGGCCGCCAAGAGGACCACGGTGAAGAAGGTGGTGACGCCCAAGGTCGTCTCCGGCTTCGTGAAGCCCACCGAAGGCAGGCTCACCTCCGGCTTCGGCGGCCGTTGGGGCACCACGCACTACGGCATCGACATCGCCAACCGCATCGGCACCCCGATCGTGTCCGTCGCGGCGGGAACCGTCATCGAGGCGGGCCCGGCCAGCGGCTTCGGCCTCTGGGTCCGTGTGCGCCACGACGACGGCACGGTGACCGTCTACGGGCACGTCAACGAGATCATCGCGCGCACCGGGACCAGGGTGACCGCAGGCCAGTTGATCGCCACCATCGGCAACCGCGGTCAGTCGACCGGGCCGCACCTGCACTTCGAGGTGTGGACCGGCGGCAGCCGCAAGGTCGACCCACTGTCCTGGCTGCGGGCCAGGGGCATCGGCATCTGACCACGCGGCCGGGTCGCGGAGGAATCGTCCCCGCGGTCCGGCCCGCGGGGGTCAGCGACGGAACGAGATCTGCAAGGTGGGCTCGGACGTGCCCGCGAAGAAGTCGTTGCCCTTGTCGTCCACGACGATGAAGGCCGGGAAGTCCTCGACCTCGATCCGCCACACCGCCTCCATGCCCAACTCGGCGTACTCCAGCACCTCGACCTTCTTGATGCAGTCCTGGGCGAGCCGCGCGGCCGGGCCGCCGATCGAGCCGAGGTAGAACCCGCCGTGGTCGCGACAGGCGTCGGTGACCTGTCGGGATCGGTTGCCCTTGGCCAGCATCACCATCGACCCGCCCGCCGCCTGGAACTGCTCGACGTAGGAGTCCATCCGTCCCGCGGTCGTCGGCCCGAACGACCCCGACGCGTAACCCTCCGGGGTCTTCGCCGGTCCGGCGTAGTACACCGGGTGGTCCTTGAGGTACCGCGGCATCGGCTCGCCCGCGTCGAGCCGTTCCGCGATCTTGGCG
>JALZNB010000307.1 GCA_030857905.1 Actinomycetota bacterium | reverse complement strand
GGCCTGGATCGCCGCGTCACCGATCTGGTTGAGGATGTTCACCGAGGCGTCGCGCGAGGTCACCATCTCCTCGGCCGCCCTGACGTACTCGCCCGTGAGCTTGTCGATCGGCGCCCAGATCTCGTCGAGTGGTCGCGCCATGTTCATCAGGTACACGGTCGCGCCCGCACCGGCGTTGCCCTGCCACACCACATCCGCGCTTTGCGACGCCCAGTTGATGTTGGTGCCGACGCCGTGCACCGCGTGCCCCACGCCGCGCAGGACATCCGCGGCGGCCCGCACCCCGGCCCAGTCGCCGACGAAGGGCTTCACCAACTCGGCTTGTGGGCCGTACGGGTTGTCCAGCCAGCCCAGCCACACCGCGACCTGGCTGACCGTCTCGATGGCGTTGCCGATCTGCGCCATGGGGCTGAACAGGTCCCACCAGTTCGGCGTGCCGTCGAGTTCTCCGTGGTAGTCCTTGGGCTCGACCAGGTGCGCGGTTGGCTCGATGGTGGTGTACCCGGTGTACCCGGTGTGCTCGCGGATCCAGGTGACGTTGGTTTCCGGGTACGTTCGATCGAGGTTTTCCGCAGCCGTCCCGTCGGTGTTCTCGTAGTATCTCGCCGAATCGCCAACCGCCTGTGACACCGAGGTGAGCGGTGGCCCGCCATTTCACGTCAGTGCGGGCGGCTGGACGTTCACTGTCATCCCCAGGCTGCCCCCCAGAGTCATTCGTTGGACTGTTCGGGTAAATACGGGGGGACGCTAGCGTGCTCCACTCGGACCTGTGGCCCGGTTGGCGGGTTTCCTCGACGACGACTCGAATGGTTCCCGAGAAATTCCCCTGTTGTTGGCCTACGTCGTGCGCTGGGGAGGCCGATTCACTCCCGATGCGCTTTCGCTGCCGCGAAGCAGTACACGCCGAATGCCGCCAGGCCCAGTGCGATCAGCGCGAGCAGCGCCATGCCGTAGGGCTGCGCGGCCACGGTGTGCAGGGCCTTGTCCATCCCCCCGGATTCCTCGGGGTTGGCGTTGATCGCGGCCAGCCCCACCAGGATGCCGATCACCGCGTAGGCCACACCCTTGCCCATCCAGCCGATCCGGCCGGTGCGCTCGACCCAGCGGCGCGTCCCGTCCGGTAGTTCCGACATGACGAGGTCCTGTTCGAAGGACCGTTTCACGCCCTTGCGGAAGATGATCACGGCGATCACCAGGATGCCGACCGCCACCGCGCCGACGAGTACCTGACCGAACGGCAGCGCGAGCACTTTCGCGGTCAGTGCCTGTTGCTTTCCGGTCGAGTCGGTGCTGCCCGCGCCCTGGGCGAACTGCAGCGCTCCGATGCCGATCGCGACGCCGGTGATCGCCCTGGCTCCCGCGCCGATGCGCTTGCCCAGTCGCTTGCGCTTCTTGCTGACGTAGGTGAAGCCCATGGCGGCTTCGGTGAGCTGCCAGATGGCGAAGAAGAACAGTCCGATCGTCAACGCCCACAGGAGCACCGGGCCCATCGTGGTTTGCGAGATCTCGGCCAGGGCGCCCTTCGAGTCGGCTTGGGCGCTGTCGCCGATGACGACCTGGACGGCCAGCCACGCGATCAGGATGTGCACCGCGCCGTAGAAGACCATGCCGATCCGGCCGAGCACCTGCACGGTGGGGTGCCGTCTTACCTGTTGCGCAGTCGTGTTCACTCGAACGAGTTACCCAGTTCTGCCCGTCAATCACGCTGACCAGCGCGGATTGGGCCGAAAGGCCCAAACTCCCGCAGACAAAAAAGTTCGCTCGGGTGATCTGCCACCGGTAGCCAGGGTGCCATGAGTCACCTGTACTTCCTCTGACGGCTCCGTTGTCGCACGCCCGTGACCTCGCGGGCGAGTGCGTCACGTTGTGTGCGTCAACCCACACGCGGATGCTCGACCACTCCTGGAAGTGGCCGCTGGGCGTCCGTCCAGGAGGAATCGTGTCTCGCTCTCTCGTTCTGCCTGCCCATGCCCATCTCACGGCCACCGGACTGCACGTCGCGGTGCTCACCGGTATCGACCTGTTCGTCTCTCCCGGCACCCGATTGGGGGTCGTAGGGGAGAACGGATGCGGCAAGACCACGTTGTCGCAGGTCCTCGCCGGTGTGCTCACGCCGGACAGCGGGTCGGTGCACCGAGTCGGAACGCTCGGTGTCGCTGCGCGGGTCTCGACCTCGACCCGACGTTCGATGGCCGCGTCCGCGCGGTGCGTAGGCGGCAGGAGGGCCTCGCGGCGCACACCGTCGACGTGCCCGAACCTCCGCTGCGGCTCGCCGTGCCCGCGCTCGCGGCCATGCCGGGTGTGACCGTGCTGCGCGCCGAGGACGTGACGTTCGCTGGCCGGATCGGAGGGCTGCGGTCGTTGTCGCTCGGGTCGGGCGATCGCCTGGTTGTCAACGGCACCAACGGTTCGGGAAAGTCGACGCTACTCGCGTTGCTCGCCGGGAATCTCCAACCGACGACGGGCACGATCCATCGTGTGAGCACCGCCCGGATCGGGCTGCTCACACAGGAATCGCCTGTGCCGTCACGGAAGCGGGCCACCGACGTTTACCGCGCGGCGTGGGTGTGCTGGTCGCATCGGGGCGACTCGCGAATGACGACGTGGTTCCGTTCGGGCGGCGCGGGACTTCAGCGCAGCAGGCCCCAGACGACGGTCGCTGCGACCAACACCAGTGTCCACGGACCCAACGGCATGAGGATCAGCAGGCAGGCCCCGATCATCCCGCAATCGGGGCCGCGTGCGGTCTGTTTCACCAGCCCGGTGGGCACCATTCCGAACGGGGTGTCGACGACGCCGACCACGTCGTAGCTGATCGGGGGTCTGGTCACCGTGCGGATCGCGGACGCCGGGACCAAGGCGAGGGCCCACCAGGACAGGGAGCTCAACGAAACACCGAAGAGAAGGAAGATCGAGGCGAGCAGGACGCCCCAGGCGGTGGTAAATCCGGTGAGGACGGCGGCGTGCGCGGCGCGGACGGCGAGGTCGGACGAGCCGACCCAGCGGCGGCGGCCCGCGGAGTTCCAGAGTTCGCCGAGGCCGCCCGCGAACGGGATCAGCGCGAGGTAGCCGCCTGCCGCGACCAGGGCGACCTCGGGGAGACCGGGCATGGCGACACGGATCGATGTCACCGCGACCGCGACCAGCACCGAGGCGCCCACGTATCTGGCGCGACCTCGCACACCCAGCCACGCCAGCCGCGGCAGAACAGTGCGGCGAAGAGGGCGCCCGCCGACCGAGGTGGCCGAAGGCATCATCATGATCGGGTCGATGAAGCTCAGGGCCATCGACCGGGTGACGCGGCCCGCCCACGTCTCGACGAGGAGCCCGCGGCCCGCCGAGGCGACCGTCGGTCGTAATAGGGGGCCTGTGCCGCGCCAGGCGAGGACGGCGGCGATCCCCATCAGAGCCGCGACGGGGTAGAGCGCGGTGACGGGAATGTCGAGGGTGGTGACCAGAACTCCGAGCGTGGCGAGGCCGACCGGCCATCCCGTGCCCGCCCATCGGCTCAGGACTTCCTTGCGCGCCAACGCGAGACTGACCAGCGCGCTCGTCCCCAACAGAGCACCCCCGGCGTACCAGACTTCCGGCGGCGCTCGATGAAGCGCGGAGACGAAAGCGGTGAGGTAGGCCAAGACCACCACGAGCGTGCTCCACACCGCCCACAGCCGGCCGCTGACCGCCCGGGTGCGGTTGTCGCCGGTGAAGTCCTGCCAGGTGAGTGTCGACGGCGCCGCCCAGACGAAGCCGCGGCACAGCAGATATCGCCATGCCACCGCGTAGATGACCAATTGCAGACCCACCAGGGCGGACCAGGACACGAAGGCGGTCTGGTCGAGAAGACGATCACGCCACCAGTCGAGTTTGAAGAAGACAGTGATCAGGAAGCTGATCGCGAACAGCGTTGGCAGCAGCGAGTCCAGCCCGAACACGCGCCGCACGAGATTCTTCTCGCTCAACTCAGATCGACCACGACGTGCGCGGAGTCGAGCAACGGCGGATGGTGCGTGGCCACCACGATCGCGGCGCCCGCCTGGGTAGCGCGGGCGATGACGCTGGTCAGCCACTGTTTGCCCGCCGTGTCCAACGCGCGCTCAGGCTCATCGAGCAGCAGTACGTCGAACGGCCGCGCGGTGGCGCCGAGCAGCAGCAACCTCCGCCGCTGGCCCGCCGAGAAATGTCCGGCGGTGACCTCGGCGCGGTCGGCGAGCCCGGCGTCGGCCAACAGTTCGTCGACATCGGACCCGGCCATTCCGAACGAGCCGGACAGCAGTTCGAGGTGTTGCCGCGGGGTGAGTTCGGCGAAGAAGTCGGAGTCGTCGAGCAGCACCGAGACCTTGCGCCGGAACCGCACCGAGCGCTCGTCCGGCGGCTCACCGGTGACGGTGACCGTTCCCTCGGTCGGCTTCCCCATGCCGTAGAGGCAGCGCAGCAGAGTGGACTTGCCACTGCCGTTGGGACCGACGACGACCGCGCACTGCCCGGGTTGGACAGTGAGGTCCAGATCCCGGAACAACCAGATGTCGTCGACACGCATACCGAGCGACTCGGCGATGACCCCCACTCGTTCGACTGTACCGAGCGATGACGTCACGTACGGGCGAGACTGTCCCGGCGGACCCTCAGGTGGATATAGGTCACAAGCGCGATCATGACGAGCATCAGGGCGATGTCGACGAGAGTGGACTGTCGCATCGCGGAGACGTGATCGCCTCCGGAGCCGAGGACCGCGAAGAAGATCGTGCCGATCAGGGTGACGCCCGCCGATCCCGCGAACTGCTGGGTCGTGGTGAGCACCGCGGCCCCGACGCCCGCCTTGTGCGGTGCGACCTCGGCCAGTGCCGCGCCGATCAGGTGCGGGAAGACCAGACCGTTGCCCGCCCCGACCAGGATCAGCCCGATCATCGATGCGGGGGTGGCCAGGGTCAGGCCCAGGCCCACGATGACCATCACGCCCCCACCGATCACGACCATAAGCGCGTATCGGGCGAACAGACGCGCGCCGAGCAGCGCGGTCGCGGAGAACATGATGCCCATCGGGGCGAAGGTCAGGCCCGCTTCGAGCGGCGTCCGGCCGAGCCCGCCCTGCAGCAGCAGAGTGAGGGTGAACATGAAACTGGTGAAGTAGGCGAGGAACGCGGCGGTCGCCGCGAGCCCGGCGAGATATGACCGCTGCCTGAACAACGTCAGATCCAGCACCGGATCCCCGCCGCGTGCGCTCAGGAACCGTTGCCACCACGCGACAGCACAGGCCACGACGAGGCCCGCGGCGATGCAGATCCACGTCCACGCGGGCCAGCCCTCGGTCCGGCCGAGAGCCAGGGGCGCCAGGATGAGGCCGACGGCCAGGGCGATGCCGATGGTGCCCAGCGGGTCCTGACCGGTCGGCCGCCTCGGCTCGGTGGGCAGACGTAATCGCCCGGCCAGCACGGCGGCCACCAGGCCGATGGGCACGTTGATCAGGAAGATCACCCGCCAGCCGAGGCCGAACAGGTCGAGGTCCAGCAGCACCCCGCCCAGTACCTGCCCCGCGACCGCGCCGACCCCGCCCGTCACACCGTACCACGCCAGGGCGCGGGCCTTGTCCCGCTTCGGGAAGGTCGCGGTGATGGTGGCCAGGATCTGCGGCGCCATCACCGCGCAGGCGAGTCCCTGCAACAACCGGGTGGCGACCAGGAACGCGGCGTTCGGCGCCAGGCCGCACAGCAGCGAGGCCGCGGTGAAGGACAGCATGCCGATCACGAAGATCCGGCGATGTCCGTACCGGTCGCCGAGCCGTCCGCCGGTGATCATCCCGGTCGCGTAGGCGAAGGCGTATCCGCCCACGATCAGTTCCAGCGCCAGTGGGCCCGCGCCCAGTTGCCGCTCGAAGGACGGCGCGGCGATGTTCACGACGAAGAAGTCGAACTGGGTGAGGAACCAGCCCGACAGCAACACCGCGAGTACCGCCGGTTGCCCGGACAGGCCAGGTTCGGTTCGCACCGCCACGGACATCTCCCAGAGCGCGATCGTGGATCATCGAATATCCACGATCGCATCCTCACCACGAGGGTGTCGCACCGGCCCGGATCACCGTGCTCGACGTCTTCCTGATGGTGGCCTGCCAGGCTCAGCGGCAGACGGGACCGCATGCGGGGTCCTAAGCTGGCTTTCGTGACCTACTCCGCACCCGGCGGTCCGCGTCGGGACATCTTCTCGTCGCCGTTGCTGCACCCACCGCAGACCTCCACCGTCGACGAGGCGCGGGCCGAGGCGGAGCGGCTCAAGGCCCGTCCGCCGATGACGCACAACGATCCCCGTGAGGTCATTCCCCTCGCTGTGGTCGAAGTCGAGGAGGCTTCCGCATCAGGTCTGTCGCCGTTGCGTTTGTTGCTTGAGCACGAAGAGGCCAGAGCGGCAGCCCGGCGGGCCGACGACAGTGAAGCGGCCGACCGGGCGCTCGGTGCTGTTGTTGTGGATCTCGACGGCCTGCTCGACGCCGTGTCGGCGCACCTGCGGTACGCGGGCCGAGGCAAGTCCAGACAACTGGTGAAGGAGGCGGTGCCTCGACTGGCGGCCGTGTCCAGTTTGAGCGTCTTGCCGCTGGGGGAGGTCGCCGACTCGCTCGACATCGACCGCGCGGAAGTCGACACTGTGCTCGCCGCGTTGGCCGCCCATGGCGGGCTCAGCCCCGCCGAGCGGCACGGGGCCGTCGCGGGGATCGAGAAGCTGCGCGAACGCCTGCGCGAAGCCGAGATCACCCGCGACCACGCGGCACTCGATCGCCTGGTCGAGGTTGTCGTGGGCATCGACCTGCTTGTCGCGGTCGCGGCGTCAGCGGCGCCGATGGCCGCGCTGGCGGCAGGGGAGTCCGTGGTCAACGAGGTCGTGAAGGCGGGCATCATCGCGTTGGTGACGGTGGCTCTCGCCGCGGCGCCCGGCCGTGATTCACGTGACGTCGACGCCCACGATGCCTTGTTGACCGAACTCGCCGAGGCTGGTGGGCTGGCGAGGAAGCCCGCCTACCACGGTGAACACGCGGTTATCCGGATCAAGCTGCACCTGCGTTGCGGCGCGGCGAGGCTGGCATCGATCCCGGCGGTGTGGGCGGACAAACAGCGGTACTGGGACTTGCTCGACGAGGTGACCGCGGCACTCGACCAATGGCGCCCGGACACGCTCGACCACTCGCTGCACCAGCTCCGCGCGCTCACCCCGCCGCCACGCTGACGCGTGTCGGGGGATGCTGTCGGATGAACCGCACATGAACGGTGACGCCCGTCGCGCGGGTGACGCTTTGTGGCGGTGTCGGTGACGTCACCCTTTTGGAGGTAGCCGTAGTCGTCGGGCGTCCCTAGCCTCGGATTCGAGTCCACTGTGCCGTGTGTCGGTCTGGAGTGGATGGCGACTATTCGACGCGGTGGCTGGGGAATGACACTGTGGGGCTATTGCTTCGGTGCCAGGTCGCTTTCGAGACCGCGCACCAGATCGGACAATTCGGGTACGGATGGAAATCCTGGTCCTGATCTCGCCGTATACCGATACCTCGCGAGGTATCGGTATACGGAAGAGAGCCTTCGGCCCGTGCCTGGTGAGATGAACGACGCGAATGCTCGCAGGCCCGGGATCGGTGAACTGGCAACCGCGATCGGTCCGCGGCCGAGCAATGCCTTGACCACTCGATAACGGACTATTCGATAACGAGGGACACCGGACCAGAGATGACCACGCGTCACGACCACCACATGGACATCCCACTCGTCTTCAGCGAGGAAGTCGGCGACGCCATCAGCGATGGCACACCGGTGGTGGCGCTGGAGTCGAACGTCATCACCCACGGTCTCGCCTACCCGGAGAACGCGGCCACCGCCAGGTTGGTGGAGGCCGCGGTCCGCGCGGGTGGTTCGGTGCCCGCCACGATCGGTGTCGACGACGGCCGTATCCGCGTCGGCATGGCCGAGGCGGACATCGAGCGGTTCGCCTCGACCCCGGGCGTGCCCAAGGTCAGCAGTCGCGACCTGTCGATCGTGTTGGCCACCGGCGGGTTGGGCGCGACGAGCATCGCCTCGACGCTGGTGGCCGCGGAGTTGGCGGGAATCCGGTTCCTGGCCTCGGCGGGGATGGGCGGGGTGCACCGGGGCGCGCAGCAGAGCATGGACATCTCCTCGGACCTGATCCAGCTCACCCGCTCCAAGGTCGCGTTGGTGTGCGCCGGGGCCAAGAGCATCCTGGACCTCGGCTTGACCATGGAATACCTGGAGACGCACTGCGTGCCGGTCGTCTCCTACCGCTCCGACGACTTTCCGGCGTTCTACTGCGTGTCCAGTGGGTTTCGCAGTCCACATCGGATCGATGACGAAGCGGTCATCGCCCGCGCGATCGAGACGCACTGGGCGCTGGGCAACGTGAACTCGTTCCTGGTCACCACCCCGATCAAGGCCGAGGACGCCATCGACTCGGGCGAGGTCGACGCGGCGATCACCGAGGCCATGCGCACCGCGGCGGCCGAGGGCGTCCGGGGCAACGCGATCACCAAGTACCTGATGCGGGCCGTCGACCGGGTGACCGATGGCCGCTCGGCCACGGCGAACATG
>JALZNB010000290.1 GCA_030857905.1 Actinomycetota bacterium | reverse complement strand
GGTCGCCCGTTCGGCGACCCGGACGAGGCCGATTCCGACAAGAAGTCCGACGACGAGTCGCCACACACGGCCGTCGACATCGACGGCATCGCCGACCGGGTCGTCGCGTTCCCGGTGCCCGCCGCCCGCTACTCGGGTCTGCTCGCGGCCAAGGGCGGTGTCCTGTGGTCGCGCGATCCGCTCACCGGCTCCATCGGCGATGATCTGGACGAGGACGAGCCTCGGTCCCTGCTGGAACGCTACGACCTGGTCAAACTCAAGGCCGAGACGCTCGTGGACGCGGTGGACGAGGTATGGGCGAGCGGCGACGGCCAGCGTGTCGTCGTGCGGGACGGGCGCGCGCTGCGGGTGCTGCCCGCGGACCGCAAAGCCGATTCGGACGACAACTCGGACGACAACGTGCGGGTGGATCTGGGCCGTGTCCGCGTCCACGTCGATCCGGCGGCCGAGTGGCGGCAGGCATTCGACGAGGCGGGCAGGCTCATGCGCGACCACTTCTGGCGAGCGGACATGGGCGGCGTCGATTGGCAGGGTGTGCTCGCCCGCTACCGCCCACTGGTGGACACCCTCGGTTCGCACGACGAGCTGATCGACCTGCTGTGGGAGGTCCAGGGCGAGTTGGGCACGTCCCACGCCTACGCCATCGCCCCCGCAGGCTACGTCGACTACAAGCGTAGGCAGGGCCTGCTGGGCGCTGACCTGAGACGCGACGACGACGGTGTGTGGCGGATCACTGACGTCGTGCCGGGAGAAACTTCCGATCCGAAGGCCCGGTCACCGTTGCGCGCCCCAGGGGTCGCTGTGCGGGTGGGCGACGCGATAGTCGCCGTCGACGGCACCTCTGTCGACTCTCTGCGCGGGCCCGCGCCGCTGCTGGTCGGCGCCGCTGACAACCCGGTCGAGCTGACCATCGCGCCGAAGGGGGGCGGCGCCACCCGCCGAGTCGTGGTCGTCCCACTGCTCGACGACGTCGCCCTGCGCTACCAGGCGTGGGTCGCCAACCGCCGTGCCCACGTGCACGCGGCCACCGACGGCAAGGTCGGCTACCTGCACGTGCCGGACATGGTCGCGAACGGGTGGGCGCAACTGCACCGCGACCTGCGGCTGGAACTGCGCCGCGAGGGCCTGATCGTCGACCTCAGGGAGAACCGGGGCGGGCACCTGTCGCAGCTCGTGATCGAGAAACTCAGCCGCAAGATCGTCGGCTGGGGCGTGGCCCGCGACGGTTACTCGCTGGAGACCTATCCGGCCGACGCGCCGCGCGGCCCCGTCGTCGCGGTGGCGGACGAGTTCTCCGGCTCGGACGGCGACATCGTCAACGCGGCCATTCGGGCGCTGGGCATCGGTCCGATCGTCGGTACCCGCACCTGGGGTGGCGTGATCGGCATGGACATGAAGTACCACCTCGTCGACGGCACCCTGGTCACCCAGCCCCGTTACGCGACCTGGATGCAGGGGCCCGGTTGGGGCCTGGAGAACCATGGCGTCGAACCGGACGTCGAGGTGGTGATGACGCCGGAGGACCACGTCGGCGGGGTCGATCCGCAACTCGACACCGCGGTCCGGCTGGCGATGGAGTCGTTGGCCGAGCGTCCTGCCGCGACATCGCCGCGATTGCCGCCGCTGCCGTAGGTAGTCCGCCTTGGGAGGTATCTCGTCCGGTACCTCCCAAGGCAGGATGGCCGCATGGGATTCGACACCGCGACCGAGCGGATGATCAAGGCCAACGAGGCCAACTGGGACGCGCGCACGCCCATCCACGTGGCGAGCGAGTTCTACGCCATCGAGACCCGCGATCCGAACGAGTGGTTCGCCGCCCACGAGTGGGACGACCTCGGTGACGTGCGCGGCAAGGACGTCGCGCACCTCCAGTGCCACATCGGGTCCGAGACGATGGCCTTCGCCAGGCGCGGCGCCCGCGCGGTCGGCCTCGACCTGTCCGGCGAGTCGGTGCGCGCGGCGACGCGGATCGCCGAGGCCGCCGGGCTCGACATGCGGTACGTGAAGGCCGATGTCTATGGCGCCGCGGACGCGTTGGGGCATGGCGCTTTCGACATCGTCTACACCGGAAAGGGTGCCCTGTGTTTCCTGCCGGAACTCGTGCCGTGGGCCGAGCAGGTGGCGGCACTGCTACGCCCCGGCGGCAGGCTCTACCTCGTCGAATTTCATCCCCTCCTGCACGCGTTGAGTCGCGTGCCGCTGCCGGACGGCAACCAGGACCTGTTGCTGCGCTACGACTACCTCGCCGGGCGCGGCCACATTCGGGAGGACGGCACCTACACCTACACCGACGGCCCGACGTTGACCGAGGGCCTTGAGTACTACGAGTGGAGCCACGGCATCGGCGAGGTCGTCACCGCTCTGGTCGGCGCCGGGCTGCGGATCGATGGGCTGCGCGAGTCCGAGGAGATGCCCTGGCCGAGGTGGGAATCGATGGTCAACACCCGCGGCGCGTGGCACCGCCTGCCGGAGAGCGCGCCGAGGATTCCGTTGCTCTACGCGGTCTCGGCGACCAAAGCGTGCGGATTTCCATGATCTTCCAGCGGCATGGCGGTCGCATCCGCGCAGCTCAGCACGGCTGCCGCGCGGATGCTTCCCGGTTTGCCGCGCGCTTTTGCCGTCGATGGGCCGAATGCGCCGCCTCGCCCACGTAGCCTGGATTTGTGGCCGCATCTTCGACACCTCCGCCGACCACGCTGCCAGACGGACCGACCTGGCCGCGGCCACCGCGCCGCGGGGCTCGTCGGGGGCTGGGCAGGCTCATCGTGGGCGCTGTGCTGTTGGCGCTCGGCGCGGGCGCGGTGGTGCTGTTCACCCAGCTCGACTCGGCACGCCAGGAGCCCGACCGGCCGCCGAGGTTCGCCGTCCCCGCGCTCGACGTCGACCCGGGCAGCGCGCCACCGCAGGCTCGCAGGCTGACGGCCGACCCGGCCTTGCGCGCCTGGGCCGAGCGCGTCGCGGGCGCCACCGACATCCCCGTGCGCACGCTGATGGCCTATGCCAACGCCGAACTCGTCACCAGGGACCGCACACCCGCCTGCAACCTCACCTGGGTCACTCTCGCCGGTGTCGGCCGGGTCGAGTCCCATCACGGGCGCTACGGCGGCACGTCGGTCCGCGAGGACGGCACGTTGTCCAAGCCGATCGTCGGCGTCCCGCTCGACGGTTCCCCCGGCGTCCAGGCGATCCCCGACTCCGACCGGGGCCGTCTCGACGGCGACCTCGAGTGGGACCGCGCTGTCGGCTCCATGCAGTTCCTGCCGACCACCTGGTCGCGCTGGTCCATCAGAGCCAACAACGACGGCACCCCGGCCGACCCGCAGAACGTCGACGATTCGGCACTGACCGCCGCGCGCTACCTGTGCGCCAGCGGTGGCGACCTCGGGACGGGCCAGGGCTGGTGGAAAGCGGTACTCACCTACAACCAGTCGACCAAGTACGGGCGTGACGTCTTCAGCGGCGCCGACGCCTATGCCCGCAAGGCTGACGAACTCGGCTAGCCGAGCATCGGTATCGGGAGAGCCAGCTCCCGCCAAATCGTGGCGAAGCCCACTCCACCCGCAAGGGCCGACGTACCGGATTACCCCAAGATGGGCACACTGTTCGTCCGATCGGTGTAGCCGTCGGACACCCGCATGCGCCAATGTCTCGCCTGGCGTTCCACGACCCGTTTCCCAGGTCCGCGTATACCTCTTCGGGCAGGTCGACAGTCGTCGTGTCCGCAGTGTGGACGATTTCGTCCGATCACACTGTGGCACTGTGAGCTAGGTGGCACCGGGTGCGTGTCGGGGTGCCGCACGAGAGATACTTGCCGTCGTCGCGTCGCTCGACTGGCGCGCGCTGTGAACATCGTGATGGAGCAGGAGACCGCAGTGACCTACGTGATCGCCGAGCCCTGCGTCGATTTGCTCGACAAGGCATGTATCGAGGAATGCCCTGTCGACTGCATCTACGAGGGGGACCGGATGCTCTACATCCACCCCGACGAGTGCGTGGACTGCGGCGCCTGCGAACCGGTCTGCCCGGTGGAGGCCATCTACTACGAGGACGACGTCCCCGAACAGTGGGCGGCATACACCAAGGCCAACGTCGATTTCTTCAACGACCTCGGTTCGCCCGGCGGCGCGTCGAAGACCGGCAAGGTCTCGGCCGACCCGGACTGGATCAAGGCCCTCCCACCGAGGGGCGAGTGAGCGGCCTTCCCGCTCTCCCGGACTTCCCCTGGGACGCGTTGGCCGACCACGCCGCACGGG
>JALZNB010000275.1 GCA_030857905.1 Actinomycetota bacterium | reverse complement strand
AATGTTGCTCGCGCACGCACAGCGCGAGTTGGACGAAGTGGCGCGGGCTCGGCGGCGTATCGTCACTAGCGGCCCCCTGCTGCTGTCGGAACTCGGCGAGTTGGACACGAGAA
The DNA here is from genome assembly GCA_030857905.1 of Actinomycetota bacterium. Lineage (GTDB taxonomy): Bacteria > Actinomycetota > Actinomycetes > Mycobacteriales > Pseudonocardiaceae > Actinokineospora. The sequence continues at coordinate 18,763 of JALZNB010000275.1, read as the reverse complement.
CATTCCGGCTCTTTTTGGGTCTGCTGGGCGATGCGTTGTCCGCGCGGTCGCCGAGGGACACCGACGTCAAGACCACCACTAGTGACGGTTCGATGGAAGTCCGGTTGTCCCTGGTTCCCGATGGGGGTGAGGTCGAGATCGACACCGAGGACGGTGTGCTGCGCGGACCTGAACACGTGATCGACATCGTCGACCTGCGCCGCCCGGCGGAATCGGCATGACCATGCCGGACGCGGTGACCGGCGAACTGCTGGCGCAGCGGCGTGAAGCCTTACGTGCGTTGTTGGTCAAGCCCTTGTTGGTCGCCGGGCACGACGACGACGCGATCAGACTCGTCCGCCGACACGCGAGTGCGTTGCGCGACTGGTTGACCAGTGAGACGGGTTGGCGCCTGCAAGTCGACGCGGAGTCTATCCGCCTGTTCAAGACCGCGCCCACCACCACCGACCGTACGCACCCCGCTCGGGACGACAAGAGCAAGCCGCCGTTCGGCAGGCGGCGCTATGTGCTGCTGTGTCTGGCTTTGGCTACTCTGGAACGCGCGGACGGGCAGGTCACCTTGGGCAGGCTGGCCGAGGGCATTCTGGCGGCGGCGGCCGAGCCCGACCTGGTCGAGGCGGGTGTCTCGTTCACGATGAGCCGCCGCGACGAACGGTCTGATCTGGTCGCGGTGGTTCGCCTGCTGCTCAATTGGGGCGTGCTCGACCGGGTCGCAGGCGAGGAGGACGCCTATCTGTCCGATACCGGCGACGTCCTCTACGACGTTCGGCGTCGAGTGCTCGCGGCGTTGCTCACCGGAGCGCGTGGACCGTCCACGATCGACTCTCAAAGCCTTGGTCGGCGGCTCGACGAGTTGACCGATGAACCGATGCCCGACACCGACGAGCTACGAACACGCGCCTTGCGGCACAGGCTTACTCGCAGGCTTGTGGACGATCCGGTGGTGTACTACGACGAGCTCACCGTCGAGGAACGGGCCTACCTGGTCAACCAGCGCCACGCCATCACTCGGCGCATCACCGAGGCCACCGGACTCGTCACGGAGATGCGCGCCGAGGGCGTGGCCATGGTGGACGCGGACGACGAACTGACCGACGTGCGGATGCCGGAGCAGCGCACGGATGGCCATGTCACCTTGTTGGTCGCCGAACGTCTCGCGGCCCGAGGTGCGCAGTCCGTCGACCAACTGGCGGAGTATGTGCGTGGTCTCGCGGTCGCGCACAAGACGTTCTGGCGCAAGGGAGTCACCGACCCTGGTGCCGAGTACGAACTTCTCGATGTCGCCCTGGGCAAGCTGCGGGCCTTGCGTTTGGTCGATGACCGGCCGGGTGAGTCGACCTGGGTCGTTCCGCTGCCCGCGATCGCGCGTTACGCGGTCGACGCCCCCGTCATCAGGTCAGGAAAGTCGTGATGAGTCAGCAGCCATTGCCCCGAATCCAGCGTTGGCAACCGTTGCGCGCCGGTTTGGTGGACTTGTTCTACTACGATGTCGAAGAGTTCCACTTCCACGACGGCCGTTTGTTGTTACGCGGCAACAACGGTACCGGCAAGTTCAAGGTGCTCGCGCTGACGCTGCCGTTCCTACTAGACGGTGAACTCGCCGCACACCGTGTCGAGCCGGACGGTGATCGCAACAAGCGCATGGAGTGGAACCTGTTGCTCGGCGGCAGGCATCCGCATACCGAGCGCCTCGGTTACACCTGGCTGGAGTTCGGCAGGCTGGACGAACACGGCGAGCCCGAGTATCGGACCATCGGCTGTGGGCTCAAGGCCGTCGCGGGCCGAGGCATCGCCCGACACTGGTTTTTCGTCACCAGTCAGCGGATCGGGTACGAACTCTCGTTGCTGACACCGACGAGGACCGCTCTGGGTCGAGAACGGCTGAAAGACGCTGTCGCTGGATTCGGAACCGTCTACGACACGGCCCGCGACTATCGGCGCGCGGTTGACGAAGCCTTGTTCGGGCTGGGGACCCACCGGTACGAGGCGTTGGTCAACCTGCTCATTCAGCTCCGCCAGCCGCAGTTGACGAAGCGACCGGATGAGAAACTGCTGTCTCGCGCGCTGACGGAGGCGTTGCCGCCCATCGACTCGACGTTGGTGGCGACCGTCGCGGACGCCTTCCGCGGCTTGGACGAGGAACGCGAGGCGGTACGCGGGCTGAGTGAGTCGAAGTTCGCGGCCGAGACGTTTCTCGGTCACTACCGCCGATACGCGGGTGTCGCGGCCAAGCGACACAGCGTCGGGCCACGCAAGGCACACAGCAAGTACGAGAAGCTCACCGCGAGCCTGGCCGAGGCAGAGTCGGAGTTTCATGCCGCCCGAGCCGCGTTGGCCGCCGCGCGGACGAGCCTGGACGAACTGCAATCCGAACGGGCTGTGCTCGATGCGCGCGTTCGGACGCTCGAAAGCAGTCCCGAGATGGACAACGCGCGCAAGTTGGCGGACGCGCGGACCGAGGCCGGTCGGCTGTCCAGGTTCGCGGAGTCACGTGAGCGAGACCAGGTCGCCGCGGTCGAGGATGTCGACACGAAGCTGGCCAGGCTTGGCCGCGCCAGGCGTGATGCCGAAGGCGACGTGACCGCTCTGAACGAGGCGCGCACAGCGGTGGACGCCCGCGCCGACGAAGCGTTGGTGCGCGGCGAACACGCGGAAATCATGGTCGCGTTCGACAGTGCGGAGCCGCCGTATACGGACGCCGTCGCCGTAGCGCAGGTAGAAATCGACAAACGTCGTCGGGTGATCGCCGAGCTTGATCGGCTGCTGGTCGAACGGGATCGCGCGGCCGAGAAGTTCCGTTCCGCGCGTGCGGAAGTCGAACGAATCACCGGGGAACAGCAGGCCGCTCAGGAGCGTATCGGCGCCGCGGAGACGAAAGCGGTCCGAATGGGCGCTGAACTGGTCGCGGAGTCCGCCGCGTACCTGACCGAGGCCACCGGGTTCCGCGTGGATGACGTCGAGTCGGTGATGGATGAGTGCGCGGCGTGGGTGGAATCGGTTACCGGTCCGAATCCGGTGACGACGGCCGTCGACCAAGCGGTGTCGCGCGCGACGGCCGAGTTGGGCAGGAGCCAAGCAGCGGTCGACCTGGAATCGGTTGCTGTGGAGGGGAAGGCGGCTGATGCGCGGAACGAGGTGGACCGTCTTCTCGCGGGTGGGCACGACGTGCCGCCGTCGCCGCACACACGAGATCCGCGGCACAGGGTGGATCGGCCAGGGGCTCCACTGTGGAGGGTCGTGGACTTCGCCGATGGCGTGGGCGAGGCGGACCGGGCAGGTCTGGAGGCGGCGTTGGAGGCGGCGGGAATTCTCGACGCGTGGGTCACACCGGACGGTGAGCTGCGTGATGGGATCACCGACGACGCGATCGTCCTGCCCGCCTCGCCTGCCCCCGACGGCGGTGTGACGCGGCTGCTCGTCGCGGCCATCGATCAGGCGGACGAGTTCGCCGCCGCCCTCACGGACAACGCCGTCACCGATGTGCTGCGCTCTATCGGTCTCGGCACGGGCTCGACCTGGGTGGACGTCGACGGTCGGTACCGGATCGGGGTGGTGACCGGTTCGTGGCACAAGGAGTCCGCGTCCCACATCGGCGAGGGAGCACGCGAATCGGCCCGTCGCGCCAGACTGGCGTTCCTCCGCTCGGAACTCGATCGCCTGAAGGCTCTTGCCGAGACACTGTCGGCGGCACGGCGTGAACTGGACGACAAGCTGGACGCACTTCGACAGGAGCGAACGCGTCTGCCCGCCGACGAGTCGCTGCGCGAGGCACACAGTGTCCTCGCGAGCACGCACGCGGCCAAGCGGCTGATCGATGAGAACCGTGCCACCGCGGACACTCTCGCCACCGAGCGGGCGGAAGACGCGGTTCTGGCCGAGGAAAGCGCGAAAGACTTCGCCGATGATGTGAGCCTGCCCGCGGAGCGAGCGCGGTTGGACGCGCTGCGGAGCGTCCTGGGGGATTATCGGGTCGGGTTGACACGGCTGTGGCCTGCCGCTCAGGCGGCGTGGCGGGCAGCGCGCGCGGTGTCCGAGGTCGAGCACGAGTTGTCGGTGGCCGAGGGAAAGCTGGCGACCGCGACCGGGGAGGCGGACGAGGCGCGGGCGAGGTCGTTGGCCGCCGAGGAAACTCTCGCTGTCCTCATCGAGACCGCTGGTGCGGGCGTCGAGGAACTCTTCGCCAAGCTGGATGCGGCCAGGAGCGCGATCGATGGCTGTGTGGTGAACGAGAAGCTTGCTCGCGCGGCCGAGTCGGAAGCACTGGGTGAGCAGGGCAAGGCGGAGGGGCTGCGCGAACGCCTTGGCGGTGAGATCCAGGAGGCCACTCAGGACCGTGCCGCGGCTATCGAAGAATTGCGGGCCTTCGCCGTGACTGGATTGTTGAGCACAGCGCTTCCCAACCTCGACATCCCTGACCCGACAACCGAATGGGCCCCGAATCCCGCTGTCGGCCTCGCCCGCGCGATCAACGCCGCGCTGGAAGGGGTGGATGACGCCGATCGACCGTGGGAACTCATTCAGCAGAAGGTCACCGCCGAGCACAAGCTGTTGACCGATTCCCTGTCTCGGCAGGGCCATTCGGTCGGCATGACGGTGCGCGGCGGTGTGATCGTGGTGGACGTGCGGTTCCAGGGCCGCACCGTGGACGTCTCGACTTTGGTCGAGGCGCTCGTGGGCGAGACAGACCAGCGCGCGAGTCTGCTGTCGGCCAAGGAGCGCGAGATCCTGGAGAATCATCTGATCAACGAGGTGGCGGGCACTCTCCAGGAGCTGATCGTGGCGGCCGAGGATCAGGTGCGCGGGATCAACGCGGACCTGGAGGCGAGGCCGACATCGACCGGGATGCGGTTGCGGCTGTTGTGGCGCTCGGCGAAGTCGGCGCCGGACGGCCTCGACCAAGTGCGCCAACGGCTGCTCCGGCAGACCGCCGATGCCTGGAGTCCCCACGATCGTGCGCTTGTGGGAGCGTTCCTCCAGGAGCAGATCAACCGCGAACACACCGAGGATGTCGGCGGTTGGGCCGACCAGCTCACGCGTGCGCTGGACTACCGCGGCTGGCACGAGTTCGCGATCCAGCGTTTCCAGGATGGCCAATGGCGGCCCGCTTCCGGCCCGGCGTCCGGTGGTGAGCGCGTGCTCGCCGCATCGATTCCACTTTTCGCCGCCGCGTCCTCGTTCTACAGCTCGGCGGGGAATCCGCACGCGCCAAGGCTTATCGCGCTGGATGAGGCGTTCGCGGGCGTGGACGACGATTCGCGAGCCAAGTGCCTCGGTCTGCTCGCGTCGTTCGACCTCGACGTGGTGATGACCAGTGAGCGGGAATGGGGCTGTTATCCGGAAGTGCCCGGTCTCGCCATCTCCCAGCTCACCCGCCGCGACGGGATCGACGCCGTGCTGGTCACCCCGTGGCGTTGGGACGGCAAGCAACTGCGGGACGTACCAAGGGAAGTTTCGCGCGAATCCGACAACGACGGGTCGATCAACGGCTCGCTGTTCGACTGATGTCCACTTCGGACGGTGTGGACGTCGAGCGGCTGCGTCGGGTGCTGGGCACACCGGACCTGGCGTGGCTGGTCGACCGGGTTCGCGCCCGAATGGAGCGGGGCGTCCCGTTGGCCGGACCGGTCACCCTCTCGAACGCGAGCCCAGAGCAGCGCAGGGCGGTCGAGCGTCTGCTGGGGCGCAGGGCAGGCCGAGGCGCCTCGGTGTCGGTCTCCCTCGATGACCTCGACGTGATGCTGCGTACGAGCGGGATCGCCTCGGGCGGCTTGGGTGAGGCACTGCGAACCTTGCTGGGCGGGGTCCGGGATGTGGTGGCGGAGGAAGCCAGACGCCGAGCGGCCTGGGCCGAGGCGTTCGCGCCAGTAGACGACCTCGCCGAGCGACGACCGGAACTGGCCCCGTGGCGAGTGTGGCTCGTCACGACCGGCATGGTCCGCCGCCTCGCGCCGGACCCGACGGACGCGCTCGACCTGCTGTCGCGCGCGGTGCGTGTCATTGATGCCCTGCCGTCGCCGGGCATCGCCATCGGCAGCTTGGCCGCCGACCGGGCGGGTGGTGCCCATGGCCTCGACGACGGCAAGCCGTTGGCCACTCTGGTGCTGGCGGCGGCGAGAGTTCTGGCCGGATCGTCTCCGGCTGGATCGAGCACCGCCGCGGGCCGCCGCGCGGCGTGGGCGGGCGTCGGGGTACACCGGGACGAACTGTCCTCCACCGTCCTGTGCCTCGGGATTCCGGCTGGAGGGGCCACAGTGACCGGCGCGATCTTGGCGATGTCACGGGACACGGGTGAACCCTGCGTGCTGACACTGCGGCAACTTCTACGGCACAAGCCTTCCTTGAGCGTCGGTGAGCGCACGGTGTGGATCTGCGAGAACCCGATAGTCGTGGCCACCGCCGCCGACGAACTCGGCGCGGCCTGCCCACCGGTGGTCTGCCTCGCGGGTCAGCCCTCTCTCGCCGCGATCGAACTGTTGACCCTGCTCGCCTCGGATGGCGCTCACTTCGCCTATCACGGCGATTTCGACTGGGGTGGCATTCGGATCGCCAACGGGTTGACCACCCGCGTCGACTGGACGCCGTGGCGATTCGACACCGAATCCTACGAACAGGCGATACTCGCCGCGGTTGGGGACGAACTCCGGGGTCAGCCCGCGACCGCCCACTGGGACCCTCGCCTGCGCGGCGCGATGGAATCGGCGGGTAGGAAGATCGAGGAAGAGCTCTTCCTGCCGGACTTGATCGCCGATCTGGCTGCTGCCGAAGAACCGCCTGTCGTGAAAAACTGACTCTGTGATGGGTGCCGCTACAGCTCGCTCACGTTGGCGCGGTACATCGCGCACGCCACAAGCGTGTCGCAGTCGGCCCAACAGGTCGGTCACTTCGGCCGCGATGGCCGGAACCACGGCCACCGCTGTCGGCGGGGGCATCGGGTTCTTCGTTCATGGCCAGCGGATCGCCAGGGACTGAACGGGAACACGATGCGGACGAATGCCAGCGCGCATTCCGGGCAGACGGTGGGTGGCTCGGGTCGGTACGGTCGGCAGTTACGCCGCATCGAGACATCGATCATCCTGGCGTGCTCCAGACCGAGGGCTACGCCCGAGCGCTGATGGACGCGGGCCGAGCGATCCAACGGCCGGATCTCAACGTCGAGACGGTGATCAGTGCTCGTCTCGCTCGACAGCAGCGACTTGTCGAAGCAGACCCGTTGGTTCTTCACGTCCTGCTCGACGAGGCCACGATCGTGCGTGGGGGCGGCGGGCCGGAAGTGATGGGTGAGCAGCTCGCGGCTCTCCTGGTCGCGGCAGATCGTGAGAACATCACCCTTCAGGTCGTGCCGTTCGGCGCGGGTGCCTATGGATCGATGAGTGGTTCGTTGGTGATCGTCGACTATCCACAAGAGGATGAGACCCCGGCGTCTACCTCGAATATCCAGCCGGTGGGGCTTGGGCGGACAATAAGGACGACGTGCAGCGCATCACCGGCACGTTCGATGAGGTCGCCACGTTGGCGCTGTCGCCCGCGGAGACGACCGATCTGGCAGTGACATGCAATGCGAAACGCAGTACAGTTTGCGGTATGGCCCAGATGACGTTCCGCATGGCGGATGACGTAGAAGAAGCTCTGGCCGAATTGGCCGCTGACGGCCGCGATCGATCAGAAGTGCTTCGGGAGTTGATCCTGCGTGCCCACCGTGAGCAGCACCGGGCCCGGCTGAGAGCTGACGCGGAGCGACTGAGCAAGGACCCCGCCTATCTGGCGGAGGTCGCAGCGGTGCGAGCGGAGCTGGACGAGATCAGTGCGTGGTGACATCTACAAGCTCAAGGCCCCACGCAACGCGGTCGGTCATGAGCAGCAGGGCAACCGATACGCCGTTGTCATTCAGGCGGACGCGTACACGCACCTGTCCACCTGGCTCGTCGCCCCGACCACGACTGGTTCATTCAGCTCGCTGATCCATCCGGAGATCGAACTGGACGGCAAGATCTGTCGGGTCATGGTTGAGCAAGCCACCTGTGTCGATCCGCAGCGGCTCGGAGAGTTCACCGGGAGGCTCGACCATGGGGAGACCCAACTGGTCGAGCAGGCCCTGCGTGACGTACTCGACCTGTAGGCCAGGTCGTGTCGTTCACCCCACCTTCAGCGCGTCTCGGACTCGGATGTTTGTCGAGTCACCCCAATCGTGCCCTGTATTGGGAATGTGACTCAACGCGTGGGGACGCGCGAGCAGCGCCGTTCGTTCAGCCGAGTCGGGCTCGGTCAAGTCGTTCGATGAAGCTCGGCTTGCGTTGGTGTTCGACACGGAGTCGCTGGTAACGCTGGTCGAAGACCTCCGCCTGCCCACTGCGGTCGGCGAGTGCGCGCAGATCCGCGAGCAGGACGATGGCACGGTCGTATTCTTTCGGTTTCGTTGTGCCGATCATGTCGCCGACTTCGAGCCAGGCCGCGTCTTCGCGGGCAGCGAGCGTGTCAAGACGCTTGTCGCGAGCGAGGGCGGCCTGTTGTTCGCGACGCAGGCGTTCCTTGGCTCGCCCCTGTTCGATGAGCCGTTCGCGGGCTTCACGGCGTTCGGATGCCGTGGCGAGCAGTTCACCCACCGTGCGGGGTGCGGACGCGGCGGGAAGATCGGTGGCTGTGTCGCGAATTCGGCGCAGTAGTTCCGCGCGGAGATGGGGGTCGTCGTCCTGGAGAAACGCGAACAGTGCCGAGTCTCGCTCCAGTGGGCTCAGCTCACCGATCCACTCGACCAGATCCGAATCTCGAAGCTCGTCGATCGCAGAGTCCTCGCTGGTGTCCGCGGCCGCATCGATGAGGTCGTCATCGATGCGCAAGAAATCGGCCAGACCGCGTTGTGCGGCGGTGAGCGATCCGAGGTTCGGCGGGACGGGTGGTTCGAGTTCGTCGTCATCGAGTTCGACCTGGGCGCAGAGCAGCCAAGCGAGGTAGAGCGGACGGAGGTCTCCAGCGGCGATCTCGGCGCGGATACCGACGATGGACCCCAGGCGGGTCTCATCGGTGCCGTCCCAGTCGCCGCTTTCGTCCTCGCTGGTGAGATCGAGGATCACATGGTCGCCATGAAGCCAGGCGTTCGCGGAGTCGCCGAGGCAATATCGCTCGGCGGTGTAGTAGTCGAGCAGGCGCTTGGGCAGTCGGAACATCAGATGGTGCGTGCCCCAGTTGGTCAGGTAGAGGTGCGCGTCGAAGTAGCGTTGCATCATGTCGCTGGGCTCACCGCGGAAGTTGCCCCAGTGGTATTCGTTGACGAAACTCGTCGGCGTGATGTCCGCGCGCGTCGAGAGCGACCGGAGTTCGCCGCGTTGGCGATCATTCAAAGGGCGGTCAAGGGCCAGGAACTCGTAGTACTGATACTCACTCAACGCTGGCTCCGTTTCGTACAGGATCGACCAAGGAAAGAAGGTACCGGTGGCTGGTCACGACGCGTTGGACGATGCCATTGAAGTGATTATCGTTGATGCCTATGGAGAGGAAGAGCAGGGCACCGCGTTCCTGACCGTGATCGAGGACGAAACCCCGCTGCCCGCGCGAGCCAGCCTGATGGGCAGCCCGGTCACGGTTGTCGAGTTCGACTACCACGATGGTCCGCGCGGCCTTACCGTCCGCTGCGAAGGCGAGCATGGCGCAGGCGAGGTCGCATTGGCCGACGTGGTGTTCCCACCCGACACCGTCACCGCGTGGATTCACGCCGCTTACCGTCGATGGCTCGGAGTACCTCCGTTCGCCGCGACACCGCGTCCCGACTGGACCTGGCCATCCGCCTGAAGTGAAAGTTCCTCGCCACGGAAACGGTGTCGCTCGGCGAACATCGAAGGATCGCGATGGCAACTGCCGCGGTCAGTGTTGGCGGTAGATCTCGGTGCGCTGCTCGATGTCGAGCACGTGAACCGTTCGCGCGGAATCGTCGATCCGACACACCATTCGGTAGGTGCCGCGTCGGGCACCGTGGCACCCGGTGAGTGGACCGAAGAGTGGCTTTCCGACTCGGTGGGGATTGATGGCGAGAGCGCTGTCGCAGAACTCGATGACCGCGGCGGCTACCGATTCGGGAAGTCGGTGGGAGATCGCCCGCCGTGCCGCCGGTTGGAATCGAATCTCGTACCGCTCGCCGGGTGGCGCGGTCACCCGCCCGTCGCGCGTCGGCGCGCCAGATCACCGCGAACGATGGCCAGGTCAACCCCAGCCTCACCTCGGCCGAGCGCGCTCAGGCTCTCGGAGATCCGGGCGACTGACTCACTGTCACCAAGGATCTCCAAGCTCATCTCCAGGCCCTCCAGATCGTCGACCGACAGCAGCACCGCTTCCGGCTCGCCGTTGCGAGTCAAGGTGATTCGTTCGTGCTGCTGGCGGACCCGCCGGGCCAATGCCGACAATTGGGCTTTCGCTTCCGACAACGGGATGGGAGTCGCTGCTACCGTCATGGTCTCGATACTAGGCCAAGTTGGTCTGGATATCGACCAAAAAGAACCTTTGGAATATTTTGCGGTATCTTTGACGCATGGATGACACTGTCGCGTCGCCCGCTGCGGTGAACCCGCAGTTGGTCGTCGCGACCCGCGAGGCTTTGGGGCTCACCCAGACCCAACTCGCCCTGCGGCTCGGTGAGTTGTCCGGTACGAGCCCGAAGATCAGCCAGGGCTACGTCTCACGCGTGGAGAAGGGCGCACTGTCGGTCAATGGCGATCGAGCGGCGTTGTTCGCCGCCGCGCTTGAGTGCACGGTCGATCTGCTGGTCAGCGACGTCAAACTGTGGTCGTTGGGTGATGGCTGCCTGTACCACCGCAACCGTGCGTCGACGAAGGCGTCGACTCTGCGGAGACTGCATGCGCGGGTGAACCTCCTTCGCTTGTATCTGCACCGACTCGCGGACGCGGCCGAGATGTCGCTCCCGTTGTTCGGGTTGACCCCGCTGACGGTTGGTGGGCTGTACGGCCCGGGTGACGCGGCTCGCGATCTGCGGTCGTCATTCGGTTTGGGTCTGGGCGCCATACAGTCGGTGACCGAGGTGGCGGAACGTGTCGGCGCGTTGGTGGTGCCCTTGTCGTTGGGGAGCCGAGAGGTGGACGCGACGAGCCTGCATCCCCCGGGCGAGCCGCCGATCTTCGTGATCAACACTGACGCTCCGACCGATCGACAGCGATTTACCCTCGCGCACGAGATCGGCCACACCGCGTGTGCCGCCGAGAGTGATGTGGACATCGAAGAGATGGCGCAGGCGTTCGCCGGCGAGCTCTTGATGCCCGCACTGCACGTTCGGTGCGACCTGGCCGCCGAACCGATCACACCGGCCCGGTTGTTGCGGCTCAAGTCGACGTGGCGGGTCTCTGCCGCGGCGCTGCTGCGCAGAGCAGTCGATCTCGCGGTCATCACCGACTCGCGCTATCGCTCGGTGAGCGCTCAGATGTCCGCGCTGGGGTGGCGTACGGCCGAGCCCGAGCCGTTGTCCGCTGAGAGTCCGAGCACGGTTCCTGCCGTATTGGCCAAGGCTATTGCGGTCCTCGGGGGTGTCGAAGAGGCCGCGCGGGTGGCGGGCACGACCGCGGCTACGTTGCGGGAGATGTTCGGCGCGGGCGTGGCAGGTGGTCCTTCGAATGGGGGAATGGCACGTGACTGAGGCTGATGTCAGGTCCCGAAAACTAGCGTGGCTGGCTGATCAACCCGGTGCTGTCCGACCTGGTGGCCGTTATGACGCCATCGTTGACCGCGCGTTGGTCTACGCGCGTCCTGATCAGGTTCCAGCCGTCCTGCCCTACCTCAGTGACGATCGAGGTGGTCTGGTGCTCGCGGGCGCGAGAGCGCTCACCCGGGTGCGGATGCTCCGGGAGAAGGGCTACGACGACCCGATCCTGATCGATCCCGCGAGTTATGAGAAGCGGTACGCGACGCCTGAGCAACCGTTCATCCTGCCCACTGGGCAATTGGAACCGACCCCGTTGAACGACCTGCTCGATCAACAGCGGCTGGCGGGAGCCACTCTCGCCCCTACGCCGACCGGCTACATCAGGGCAGGCGACGTCGAGTCGTTGCGGGCCGCCGTCCGTCAGGTGGTCGAGCTGGGTCGCGATGACCACATCTTAGTCGCGCCACTGGACGTGTCTCTTGTCGATCGCGCGTTCTACACCCAGACGAGAGCGATCCTCGCTGCCGCTCGCTGCCCGGTCGCGCTCGTCCTCGGCAAACAGTTCGACCCGCTCGATCAGGCCCCCACCCGACTCATCCCCAACTTGCGTGACCTGGCCGCGTCGATCCCGTTGATGCCGATCCGCACGGACTTCAACGCGCTGGACCTGCTCGCCCACGGCGCGATCGCGGGCGCCATCGGGACAGGCGGCTCCGTCCGACACACCGTTGACCCCGCTGAGCGCCCCAAGTCGTTCAACGGCAACAAAGATCAGTCGCCGAGCGTGCTGTTCCCCGAGTTGGCCAGTTGGTGGCGAGGAAGCAAGATCAGCAAGCTCTACGGCGCGCGCCCAGCCCAGGAAACACGCTGTTTCTGTCCGGTGTGTGGTGGTCAACGCCTGACCAGGTTCCAGCGTAGGAGCGACCAGAACGAGTCGATGGCACACGCGATCGTGGTCTGGTCGGGGTGGGCAGGCGATCTGCTTGCTGCGCCAACGATGCTGGGCCGCGCCCAGTACTGGCGCACCTTCTGCAGTGGTGCGCTTCGCTACCACGGCATGATCCCCGAGCAGCTCGGGCAGATGGAACCACTCAAGCCACAGCATTCACTCAAACAGTGGGCGACCATGCCGATTTGGCCGGTGACCGTGCCTGCGAGCGTGCCCTGATCACTATCGCCGCATGTGGTGGAAGATCGTTTCGCTGAACCACCACCACGCCGGTGTGGGTTGCCAGTCCGCCAGCGGTTGTGGCTCGACAAGCACGTCGATGTCGGTCTCGCCGAGCACGGCGAGCCCGATTCCGTAGCGCGTGGCCAGGTCCATGGCCGCGCGCGCGTCGTCGGGCATCGTGCGTAGGAGCGTCATGCGCTGGCAGTACGCGGCGAACCTGGACGCTCGAACCAGGCCGTCGTGCCAGCGGCTGGAGATCACCACGGCGAGCGACGGGTACGCCAAGGGGACGACTCGGCGAACAGCCGCTGTGTCGCTGAGGTCTACCGCGCCGCGTGGCATTCGGCCAAACGCCTGCCGTGTGTCGCGCCCGAGAGATCGAAGCGGCACGGGCATCCCGGCTGGCAGGTTCATGAGAATGTCCAGCAGGTCGAGCGCTTGGACGGCTCCCATGCCCACTTCTTGGCGCCGGTCGCGCTCGTCGAGATCCACTTGGTGCGCCAACCACGCGGGGGTGTCGAACATGGTCACCTTGGTCCACGTCGCCTGTGCGGCCCCCGAAACCAACCCGGCGGTCGTCGCGGGGAGCAGGGATACCGCGGTGCGGCCGTTCATCGACTTGCCTCCCCGCATTGACCTGATCGCGTCGCATCCTCTCGCAGGGACCCGGGGCCCGCTCACTCGCCCCTGAGTCCGACCCACGCGAAATTAGTCGAACACACGTTCGATCGCCGAACAAGTGGGAATCATGGACGAATCGTCTGGTTAACCAATCCGAGTGAAGCTGATCAGGTGTGACCTCCGACCGCTTCACGCGGCGACCAACGTCGTGAGTTCGTTCACCTGGCTGATCAAGTCCTCGGGCGAGACGGTGAGGTCGAGCGCGTGGCAGACGATCTCCACCCCCGCCCGCGACACCACATGTGTCGTCGGGTCGGCATTGCCCTTGGCGTACACGAGATGCCCTCGGCGGAGCCCAAGAGCCGTGCAGTACGCCAACAACTGGTACAAGTCGGCGTTCGGGTAGTCCCCTTTTCGAGACTCCTTCTTGTACTTCGCGTCCAACACCGCCGCGGGCCTGCCACTCACCATCCACAGAAGATCCGGTTTCATCCGTACCGCCCCCGCCTCATCGAAGTGACAAGGGAACTGCGGGTGAGCAGCCCCGCCGTACGCCGCGTGCAGGCGTTCTGAAACCGCGACCGTGACGAAGTGCTCGAAGATCATCGACAGGTCGAACAGGAACCCGTTGGCCGTGATGTTTCCCGGCGTGTTGTCCGGCGATGTCGCGCGCCACACCACTTCCGCCAGCCGGAGTGCCGGGACGTAGCGCTGATTGAGGCGACTCGGCCGCCACGATGGCAACTGTGAGCCCCGGATCAGACTGGTCACCTGGGCGAGCCGGACTCGCAGGGAGCCGATGCGGCGTCGTGAGTCCGCGTCGAGCCTGGGCACGGTGAGCATCCGGGTGAGGGCGGCGAGCAGGATCTGATTCTCCGGGATATCCACGGTGAAGTCGTCATGTCGCAGTTCCATGGGGATGACCCGGCCGTGGTGGCGCCGTAGTTGATCGGTTTCGCGGAGCCGCCCGCGCAACACATACGACGTTTCCTCGACCGTCTGGTACCCCTGGAGCAGACCTTGCCGGACGGCGCGTTCGCTTTGTCGCCACAGAGCTTGGGCGATCGCGGGGATCAACCCGTCGCGCGTGTCCAACTGGACCGACTCGTCCTGCCAACTCTGGGGGTGGTTCGCGTAGCCGACGAGAAAAAGCAGTTGCTCGATCGCGAGTTTGGGCGTGATCCACACTTCGACATCGGCGACCCGAACGACTCCGACCTTGCCTTTCGCGCGGATGTCCCACAGTCCAGGGTCCAAAGCTGCGGGCGCGGCTGAGACGACATTGGAGGCAGCCAGCGCCTGACCTTGTGCCATGGTCAGTGCGTGCTGTGTCGTGCCGAGTTCGTCGATCTCGATGGAGATCATGGCTCTGTCGCGGACCGCTTGGTGGCCAAGAACTTGCGCAACACGTCAAGGCGGTACCGGTTGAGGATGTCGGGTGGGCTTCCGTAGTGGTGCTCAGCGAGCAGCGGGAGGATGTCGCTTTCCCACACTTTGTTCAGCCCGTTCTCATCCCGATAGATCTCCTTGCGCATCAGGAAAGAGGGGCCGATGGCCAGGTCGTGGTCCTCGATGCGCAGGTTGAGTGCGTCGAGCACATCGGCGGCGTCGGCGTGGTGTTCCAGACCGCCCGCGTCGGCGAGGCTGGTCAGCCAGGTCCGCAGCACCGACGCGGTCGGTTCCTGTGACGGGTGCAGCTCGACGAAGGCGAACCGGCGGCGCATGGCCGCGTCGACCAACGCGATCGAGCGGTCGGTCGTGTTCATGGTGCCGATGATGAACACGTTCGGCGGCAGCGTGAAGTCCTTCTCCGAGGAGTACAGCAGACCGATCGAGTCGTCCCGGTACTCCAACAGGAAGTACAACTCACCGAAGACCTTCGCCAGGTTCGCCCGGTTGATCTCGTCGATGATCAGGATGTACGGGTCGGACTTGTGCTCCTCGGCGTCCTCGACCAGTTTGCGGAACGGACCGGGCTGGAGTTTGAACACGAGCTGGCCGTCGCGCTGCTCGGGTCGGAACCCTTCGAAGAAGTCCTCGTAGGTGTAGGACGGGTGGAACTGGACAAGCTTGACCGCGCTCGGATCGGCCCAGCGCCTGGCGAGTTCGCGGGCGAGGATCGTCTTGCCGGTGCCAGGCGGTCCGTAGAAGATCATCTGGCGGCGATGCCACAGCAGATTGGCCTGCTCCTGCAACCACTCGCGGCTGACGATCACCTTGCTGTCCTCGACCTCGGCGATCTCCGGCGGCGCCAGCTCCCTCGGCGGTTGCGGGGTCGGCTCGTCCACCGTGACGTCAAGCCCGGCGAGCAGCTTCTCGATGGCCGCCAGGTCCTCGGTCAGTTCGACCACGTCAGCCTGGCCCCCGAGCCGGGCGGGCAACGGGAGCGGCAGATTGGAGAACGGGACCGGCTGACCCGCGTTGAACCACTCGGCATCACGACGCAGGTTGGAGCGCTGGTCCTTGGACTGTACGTAGGTGGCATCCGAGGCGATCCGGCCGAGGTAGGTCTTGCCGCCGGTGGGGGTGAGCAGGTAATCACCCGGACGCATCCGGTTGCAGAAGGCGTCGAACTCGGCGACCTTCGTCTCCCGGGCAGCATACGACTTGTGCTGGTAGTCGTTTTCCACGATCGTCGTCAACTCGTCACGCGCGATCGGCGGTGTGATCGCCCGCAAACTGGTGCCCGCCAACGAGACGTAGCCGTCGTGCAGCCAACTCGGCACCATGTCCCACCCTTCGACCGACGACCCGCGCACCAACCACGCCCGGACCGCGACGGAGGTTTCTTCCTTATCCCCCAAGTCGATGAGCCGTTCGGTGATGTCGTCGGCGTTCAGGCGTTGCCTGGGGGAGGCATGACCGTCCTCATCGAACTCGACCCCCTCGGTCATCAGCCTGCGGTGCAGATCGGTTCCCCGGAAGGTGGCGCTGATCAGTCGATTCGGCGGCAGAGTGCCATCGTTGTTCAGTACCCGATGGGAGCCGGGGAGCGCGGGATTGGTCGAGGCGAGGAAGTGCGGCACCTTCTGTGCGGAGACATCGGCGTGTGCGGCCAGGTCGATGAAGGTCGTCCAGTTTCCTTCATTCACAACAGACAACGCCTGGGCGATCTTGTTTTCGGCGCCACTGAGCTGCTTGACGGCTGCCTGCCGCTGCTTGCGGATTTCCTTGTAGCGCCGGGACAGCTCCGTGAGAAACTGCTCGGGATCGTAGGTGTCCAAGGCGGTTTCGCCCGCGGTGGTGAGATTCCACAGACCATCCCGTTTGGACAGCCAACCAACAGTGGCGGCCTCCCCGGTACGCCAGCGCAGATGATTCTCCCACCGCGGCTGATCTCCGTTGCCGAACGTGCTCGCCTCATAGGCGGTCAACGCGATCCGCTGCCCGACCCGGGTTAGGACCTCCTGCCCGTGCACCGGTTCGTCGGACTCGCGGAGCACCTCCATGCACTGCCGCAGCAGCAAGGCGGTACGGACGGCGTCGGCCATGGTCAGTGGCCTCCCTCGGGCTGGGCGGGATGGCGAAGTCCTTCGCCGGGCGGCGGGTCGAGCACGGTGCGGTAGGGCTCGCCGGACTCGCTCGCCTTGGCCATGGCGTCGTAGATGTCCAGGATGGCGGTCTTGGTGCGGGTGAACCGATCGGGATCGTTGTTCCGGAATGCCCGGAACGTGTCCATGATGTAGTCCACGTCGTCGCGCGGCACGCCGTAGAGGTGGAAGTAGGCAGCGTCCAACTCGGTACGCAACCAGAACCGCCGCCCCTCATCCCACCGAAACGGCGCCCCATCATCACCATGGTCTCGTGCAAACCCAGCCATGTCATAGGTGGTGTAAGACAGTTCAAGCACCCGTCCTGAGACCCAGTCGTGTAGGTCGATGCCCGAATCCCACTCACAGGGCGACTCATAGGTAGAGGGCGGTAGCACTGGAAGTTGATTGATGTACCCGTAGGTCAGGTGGGTTCCGGCCATCTTCTGGCGAGCAACATAGTCGAGGATGAACGACGACAGATTCGCATACAGGCTTGCTACATGCGAGGACGGCGACAGCATCAGCGGAAAGGTGTGCCCGACGCCTGTCCGAGGAAAGGCACTCGGAATCATAGTGCGCTCGTTGGCGGTCGTGGTTATGTCACGCCATCCGAGCAGCCATTTTCGGTCCCAGGATTTCTGGTTTAGTCGACTGTTGACTTCCTGTTCGGGCACCCAATAGCGGGGAAGTGTCACGAAAGTGGGATCGCTCTTCTGTTTAGTGTCAGTTCTGGGCAATGTTCCTTTGTTGAGTTGCGCTTGAGTGGCGTTCTCGTACGTGCTGAAGCGGCTGTCGTGGTGGTGCACCATTTTCGCCTCGTAGAGAGGCAGCATGCGCGCCTCACCGTGTGCGAACACGTTGCCGTCTAATGACCACCCCTCCGCTTCGAGACTGTTCTTGTCTCGGAACAGGTCGGAGTCGTTGGACATGTCGAGCATCCGTTGGAAGGATAGATGCCAGGAATTGTCTTCGGGTTCTTCGCGCCACAGGACGCGACCGACATGACGATAGATGGCGAGGGTGATCTCGGCGTTGCGCTTGTAGTCGAACACCGGACAGGTGCCAGTATTCGGGTTAAGCAGGGTGATCTCGTCCGGGGTGAGACTGAACTGTCGGTCCTGAATCTGCGCAGCTCGGCGGAGTCGGAATGCCAATCTGATTCGGTCGAGCCTGGACCGCCGCCCTGCTCCCGTCCACAGGCAAAATCGAAACTTGTTGGTAACAGCGGGAAAAATCTTGTCCTCGTTCTCGAAGTCGTAGATCGAGGCCAGGGTGCGGGTGGTGACGAGGTCCTTGAAGAAGTGCTGTGTGGTGGCATCGGTGGCGATGCCGGTCGGCAGGACCATCCCCACCCGTGAGTGCGGCGCGAGGATAGCGCGGCCGGTCTCGGCGAATACCGCGTAGGTGTTGATGTCTCCATGGCCGGTCAGTGGATACCGGCCGCTCTCCCGCAGCAGATGGCTCCATCCGTCCGCGACCCGCAACTCTGCCTGGAAGGCCTTGAACAGCTCCTTGTCCGCATCTTCCTCGCTGTCCTCGAGCGTTGCGATCAGCTTCTTGCGGGCAGCCGTGTTCTTGGCGGTGGCGATCTTCGGGTTTCGCGCCGCGAAGAACTCCTGTTCCTGCAGCTTCACTCGCTCCCATGGCGGGTTGCCCAGCACGCAACTGAATCCGCCGTGCCATCCCGTGTCCGACTCCACGCCGCCTTCCGGCACCAAGAAGATGTGCGGGAACTCGATGTGCCAATGGAAGAATCGGTAATTCCTGGCCAACGTTTCGACAGTAGCCACTGTCTGGCTC
>JALZNB010000268.1 GCA_030857905.1 Actinomycetota bacterium | reverse complement strand
CGTCGCCGACGTCCGCTGCTCGACGCCGACCGACGCGGGCAAGCGGGTGGTCCCCGACGTCGCCGAGGAGACCGCGCTGGTCCGCCAGCTTCGCGATCGGGCCCGCCGGGCACTGCACGGTTGGGTGGATCGCGAACACCGGCTGTTGACTTCGCTGCGCAGCAGGCCCGTCCTCGCCGACCCGCTGACCCCTCTGGCGAGACGCGCCGAACAGGTTCAGGCGCTGACCGATCGGGCTCGTCGGGCGCTGCTGGGCAGGCTCGCCGCCGAGGATTCGGCGTTGGCCCAGACCCGTGCCCGCTTGACGACCTTGGGGCCAGCCGCCACTCTTGCTCGTGGGTATGCGGTCGTTCAGCACTACGACACCGATGGGACTCCCCGGGTTCTGCGCTCGATCGAGGACGCATCAGCGGGCACTCGACTCCGGGTTCGGGTCGCCGACGGCGCATTCCACGCGATCGCGACCGACGATCGGGACCTGGCAGGTGAGGGAAGGTGACGCGGTGGCAAGACCCGCTCAAGAGCCGACGTTCCTGCCGCTGACGATCTCCACGGCGGGCACGGTCTCAGCCGACCCGCGCATCCACACCGCCGCTTTGCGGGCCGACGCGGCCGCCGCCGAGTGTTGGGCTGCGCTGCTCGCGGGGTGCGACGCGCCCGGTCGCAGGCAGTTGCCGTGGCGGCTGCGGGAGCTGGCGGACGAGACACTGATGTACGCGGGACCGGCGTGGTGGAATGGCGCGGGCTTCGGCCACCGCACCCGCATCGGACAAGCCCGCGTCCGCCTCGAAGAGGCCGTCAGCGAACGCGACGGCGCCGAGTTCGCCGAGGCGTTCGTCGGCTACGACCAGGCGGTCGCGACGGCCTTGGTCCGCGCGCACAACACCACACGAATGACAAGCTGAGGAGTCCACCCCCGGTGACCGAACCCGGATACGAGCAGGCACGGGACGAACTCGCCGCCGTGGTGACCAGGTTGGAGAGCGGCGGGCTGTCGCTTGAGGACTCGTTGGCGCTGTGGGAACGCGGCGAGACCCTGGCGAAGATCTGTGACCGCCAACTGGCGGGCGCGCGGGAGCGGGTCGAGAAGGCGCTGGCGGCCGCTGAAGCCGAGACCCGGCCTTGAGCCGTTCGCGACCGAAAGTGTCCTGATAGGACCCCAGCGTTGGAGTGGCCCCTACCGGGGTAGGGTATGGTAAGGCCATTAACTCCAGCGCAACTGTGATGCGGATTGATTCCGCCCGCGATAATCACCGGGTGGAGTCCATGGACCTGAATCTTCTGGTGGCGCTGGACGCCCTCTTGACCGACAACAGTGTCACGGCGGCGGCGGCCCGCTTACACACCTCGCCACCCGCCATGAGCCGGACGCTCGCTCGCCTGCGCCGCGTGCTCGACGACCCCATCCTGGTCCGGGCGGGCCGGACACTGGTGCCGACACCGCGCGCGCTGGAGCTGCGCGGCGAGGTGCACGCCTTGCTCGGTCAGGCGCGGGCGCTGTTCACCCCGGCCCCGCATCTCGATCCCGAGACCGTCAGCCGGTCGTTCACCTTGCGGGTCAGCGACATGATCTTGGCGACGGTGACCGCGCGCCTGCTCACCGAGGTACGGCGGTCCGCACCGGGGATCACGCTGCGGTTCCGCCAGGAGAGCCTCGACGACACCCCAGCGCTGCGGGACGGCTTGGTCGACATCGAGGTCGGCGTGATCGGCATGGTCGACCCCGAAGTCCGGGTGGAACCACTCGCCACCAGCAGACTGGTCGGTGTCGTGCGCCGCGCACATCCCCTGGCGGGCACCAGGAAGGTCACCCCACAGCGGTTCGCCGCCGCCGATCACGTCACGATCTCTCGACGTGGCCGGGCCCACGGACCGATCGACGACCAGCTCACCGAACTGGGCTTGAGCAGACACGTGGTCGCGACGGTCCCGACCTACGCGGCGTCGCTGTTCCTCGCCAGGGACACCGACATCGTCTGCGTCGCCCCGGCGGACTTCGGCCAGGACATGCTCGACGCGTTGGGACTGCACACTTTCGAGATCCCGCTGACGCTGCCACCACTCACCCTCGGCATGGCGTGGCACCCTCGCAACGACGCCGACAGCACCCACCGGTGGCTGCGCGACCGCATCCGCAACCTGGGGCTATCCGCCCATCGACCCGATCACTGAGTTGAACACGACCTCCTGATCTCGATCACCCCGCTCCCTGGCCATCCAAGCGCCGGCGTGCTCCTTGTCGCAGAGGTTGCGCAGACCTCCCGATCTCGACCACACCGCTCGCCAGCTGCCCGAGCCCCGGCGTGCTACTCGTCGCAGAGGTTGAACCGACCTCGACCACACCGCTCGCCAGCCGCCCCGGCCTGCACCTCGCCGTAGAAGTTGAGCATGGCCTCCTGATCTTGACCACCCCACTCCCCAGCTACCCGGCCTGCTCCACGTCAGACGAATCGAGCACGACCTCCCGATCTCGATCACCCCGCTTCCCCGAACACGGGCTCGAAGAACAGAACACCGAATCGGGTGCCGGAGTTGCGGATCGGGCGGGATTTCTTTCAGGAAATGTCGAATCGGGGTGTTCGCTTCTCCAGGAACGCCGACACGCCCTCGGCGTAGTCGGCACTGGTGACCGACCGTTCGTACAGTTCCCGCACGTCGTCGTCCTCGGCCACCCGGCCGTCGCGGATTCGTTCGATGATCGTCTTCGCGCCGCGCACGGTCACCTGCGAGCGGGCCGCGATCGTGGTGGCCAGTTGCTCGACCCGCTTCGCCAGCGTGTCGAGCGGGTGCAGTTCGTTGACCAGTCCGATGCGCAGCGCGGTGGCGCCGTCGAGGATGTCGGCGGAGTACAGGATCTGCTTGGCCCAGGACGCGCCCACCGCGTCGGTGAGCATTTTCGTCGAGGTCAGGTTGAACACGATTCCGAGCTTGGCGGGGGTGATCGCGAACTGGGTGTCGTCGGCGGCGATCCTGATGTCGCAGGCCAATGCCAGCTCGCAGCCACCGCCGATGCAGAAGCCGGTGATCGCCGCGATCGTCGGTTTCGCCAGTCCCAGCAGCGCGTTGGAGGCCGCGTAGATGACCTCGCCGTAGCGTTGGGCGCCTGCCGCGTCAGCGCGCAGGTTGGCGAACTCGCTGATGTCCGCGCCCGCGCAGAAGTGGTCGGTCCCGGTGACGACCAGGACTCGTACCCGGTCGTCAGCGGCGACGCGAGCGACGATGTCGGGCACCGCGGCCCACATCTCGAAGCTCATGGCGTTGCGTTTGGCGGGCCGGTCGATGGTCAGCGTCGCCACTGGACCTTGGCCGCTCAGGACGAGATGCTGGCTCACCGGCACACCCTAGCCAACGGCTACGGCCCCTAGCGCGGCACTAACACGCCAACGACGTGGTCCACGTAGGCGTCGACGCTCGATTCCTTGTAGCCACGCCCACCGGGTGCCATCGGGCCGAACGAGATCTCGCCCGGCTGTACGTCGCCAGCGGCCACCCGGGCCACGAACGCGTCCACCTCGTCGGCGTCATACCCGCGGCGCCCGGCCAGCGGTGCGGGAAAGTCCGGGTCGAGCAGATCGGGCACCGCGGCCACGATAGTGAATTCGCGTGCCACCTGGTCCAAGAACGCGTCCACGGCACGATCCCGGTACCCGTGCCCCACAGCGGCCCACGCGAAGGACACGTCCTCGATGTCGGCGGCCGTCACCGAATCCGATCCGGCCAACGTGCCCAGGATTCGACCGAGAAACCGGTCGACCTGAACCGAGTCGTACCCGCACGTCCCCACGCTGGGTTGCTCGAAGCGGACGGCCCGAATGTCGCGGGGCGTCAGGCTCACCGGGCCACCCGCAACCACGCTTCGAGGACCGCGTCCACGGCGTCCGGGTCGAACCCCACACCCTTGGCGGCCATCCGGCCGGGGCGCGCGTGGAACAACTCGGCGGCGGTGGGGCGCCCGCCCGCGAACAGGCGGACGAGGCAGGCCACGTCGTCGGGGAGATACCCGTGAACACCCGGCGGGGCGGGCGGCAGCGGAATCCTGAGTTCACTCGGCTCAGCGTCACCGGGTTGGGTGAGTTGGACCGCGATGAGGTCGAGGAGGGCGTCCACCTGGTCCTCCGCGTACCCGCGGCGAGTCAGCGGAGCGGCGTCGAAGGTGACCGCCTGGACGTCATCGGCGGTGAGCTGGTCGGTACCGGACAGAGCTGCCTCGACGCGGTCGAGGAAGGCATCCACCTGGGCTTCGTGGTACCCGCGCCTGCCGAGTGGGGCCTTGTCGAAGGCGACCGCGCGTACGGTGTCCGGCGTCAGCGTCATCCCACGCTCCACTTCTGACTGTGGAACGCGATTCTAGTCGCGTCAGCCCACGTGGAAGGTGTTCTGCGCGGCGGCGAGGCCGTGCCCGACCAACGCTTCCACCGCGTCCGCGCAGCGGTCGATCTCGAAGGCGAGTTCCTTGCGTTCGACCGGGGAGAAGTCGCGCAGGACGAAGTCGGCGGGGTCCATCCGGCCGGGCGGGCGGCCGACGCCGAAGCGGACCCGGTGGTACTCCCTGCCGCCCAGTGACTTGCTGATCGAGCGGAGTCCGTTGTGGCCGTTCTCGCCGCCGCCGAGTTTGAGGCGGACCGCGCCGAAGGGCAGGTCCAGCTCGTCGTGGACGACGACCAGGTTCTCCGGCGGAACCTTGAAGAACGCGGCCGCGCCGGCCACGGGTCCCCCGGAGACGTTCATGAACGAGCGCGGTTTGCACAGCACCACCCGCGTGCCCGCGAGGCGACCTTCGAGGATGTCGGCACCCGACTTGTGGGCCTTGAACTTCCCGCCGACCCTGGCGGCGAGCTCGTCGGCGACGAGGAAACCGATGTTGTGCCGGTTGCCCTCGTAACGCGGGCCGGGATTACCCAGCCCCACCACGATCATGGGCGCGTCGTCGGCCATCACTGCCTCCGGTCAACAACACGGTGCCCCGGTCCGCTGGACCGGGGCACCGTGGAAAACGATGGGACTGCTCAGGCGTTGTCGATCTCGGACTGCGGAGCGTCCTCGACCACACCGGCGCCCTCGGCGTCGATCTCGGCCTCCATCTGCTCGGCCGTCGGCGCGGCGTTCACCGCGACGACGAGTGCCTCGGCGTCGGTCACCAGGACCGAGCCCTTGGGCAGCTCGATCGAGCCCGCCAGAACCTGGGTGCCGACACCGGCGCCCGCGATGGACACCTCGAAGCTCTCGGGGATGTGCAGAGCCTCGACCTCGACCTGGACGGAGGTGAGGTCCTGGGTGACCAGGGTGCCGGGAACCGGTTCCCCGGTGATGATCAGCGGAACCTCGACGGTGACCTTCTCGCCGCGCTTCACCAGCAGCAGGTCGACGTGTTCGATGTAGTTCTTCAACGGGTGCGTGGTGACCGTCTTGGTCAGGGCCAGCTCGGTGGCACCCGCGCCGATGTTGAGGGTCAGCACCGCGTTGGAGCCGTGCTCGCGGACCACGCGGGCGAACTCGAGCGCGGGCAGGGCCAGGTGCTTGGGGTCGGAGTCGTGACCGTAAAGGACGGCGGGAATTTTGCCCGCACGGCGGGTGCGGCGCGCTGCGCCTTTACCGAACTCCGTGCGCTGCTCGGCGGCGAGACGTACCTCGGACACGGCGGTGCTCTCCTTGCTCGTGGAAAATCCTGCGGCGGGGGCGCGACTAGTGCGTCGGGGCGGCTGCCTGCGGCAGGGGACGCGGAGAGCACGAATAACGAACGGTACGAATACCGCCACGTCGATCACGCTAGGCGCTGGCCCGCCTCGCCGAGGCAACCCGGATAGTTTACGCAGTCGCCACCGTCAGGTCGAACCGGGGGGCATTCGCGCCGCTCTCGCAAGAATCAGCCGCGGCGTCGCGGGCCCTGGAGAAGATCATCCCCAGCCCCGCGACGCGCGGTCTGTGGTCACGATTCACCAGGCATCTCGGGCCAGGCGAACTCAAGCGAGCGAAAAGCGGGGCAGGCTCAGGCGTCCCCGTCGAACAGCGACGTCACCGAACCGTCTTCGAACACCTGCCCGATAGCCCGCGCCAACAACGGCGCGATCGACAGCACCGTCATTCCCGGGAATCGCTTGTCGTCGGGAATCGGCAGCGTGTTGGTGAAAATGATCTCCCGCGCGCCGCACTCGGACAGCCGCTCCCGCGCCGGACCGGACAACACACCGTGCGTCGCGGCCATGACGACGTCCGCCGCGCCCTCACCCAACAACTGCTGGACGGCCTTGACGATCGTCCCGCCGGTGTCGACCATGTCGTCGATCACCACGCACAGCCTGCCCTTGACCTCACCCACCACCCGGTTCGCCACGACCTCGTTCGGCCGCAACGGGTCACGGGTCTTGTGGATGAACGCGATCGGCACGCCGCCGAGGTCGTCCGCCCACTTCTCGGCGAGCTTGGTGCGGCCCGCGTCCGGCGAGACGACCGTGATGTTGTTCGCCGGGTAGTGGTCCTTGACGTAGCGCGAGAGCAGGGTCTGGCCGAAAAGGTGGTCCACCGGGCCGTCGAAGAAGCCCTGGATCTGCGCGGTGTGCAGGTCCACGGTCATGATCCGGTCGGCGCCCGCGGTCTTGAACAGGTCGGCGATGAGGCGCGCGGAGATCGGCTCGCGGCCCTTGTGCTTCTTGTCCTGGCGCGCGTACGGGTAGAACGGGACGATCACGGTGATCCGCTTGGCGCTGGCTCGTTTCAGCGCGTCGACCATGAGCAGGTGCTCCATGATCCACTGGTTGATCGGGGCGCTGGCGCTCTGCATGACGAACGCGTCGCAGCCGCGGACCGATTCCTCGAAGCGCACGAAGATCTCGCCGTTGGCGAAGTCGTAGGCCGACTGCGGGGTGATGCTGACGTTGAGGTGCTTGGCGACTTCCTCGGCCAAGTCGGGGTGGGCGCGGCCGGAGAACAGCATGAGGCTCTTCTTGGGGATACCGGGCTTGGTGCTCATGAACGTCCCTCGCTGTCCTTGGTCGAGCTGTCCTTCGTGGGCGACATGTCGGTCGAGTTCTCGTTGGCCAGCGCCCGTTCCGCGGCCGTGGCGGACGAGGTGCCCGCGCGGTGGCGAACGACCCAGTTCTCGAGATTGCGCTGCGGCCCGCCGGACACGGCCAGCGCGCCGGGTGGCACGTTACGGCGGATGACCGTGCCCGCTCCGCTGTACGCGCCGTCGCCGACCGTGACCGGGGCCACGAACATGTTGTCCGACCCGGTACGGACGTGTGAGCCGACGATCGAGCGGTGTTTGGCGACGCCGTCGTAGTTCACGAACACGCTGGCGGCACCGATGTTGCTGTGTTCGCCGATGGTCGCATCGCCCACATAGGACAAATGCGGCACCTTGGAGCCGTCGCCGATGTCGGAGTTCTTGACCTCGACGAAGGTGCCGATCTTGCCCTTGGCGCCCAGCGTCGTCCCGGGCCGCAGATAGGCGAACGGCCCGACTGTCGCTTGTGGACCAATCTGCGCGCCGGACCCGTGTGTGCGCACGACACTCGCGCCAGCGCCGACGACGACGTCGGTGAGCGTGGTGTCCGGGCCGACCGTGGCGCCCTCACCGATGGTCGTGGCGCCGCGCAACTGCACGTTGGGCTCGATCAGAACGTCACGGGCCAGTTCGACATCGGCCTCGATCCACGTCGTCGCCGGATCGATGACCGTGACGCCCGCGCGCATCCAACGCTTCACCACGCGCCGGTTCAGTTCGGCGCCGAGGCGCGAGAGCTGCACGCGGTCGTTGACCCCCTCGACCAACCACGGGTCGTCGCACACGCGGGCGCCGACGCGGCGGCCGTCGCCGCGGGCGATGCCGAGAACGTCGGTCAGGTACAGCTCACCTTGGGCGTTGTCGGTCGACAACCGGGACAGGCCGTCGGCGAGCACCTCGGCGTCGAAGACGTAGACGCCGGAGTTGATCTCGGTGATGGCCAGCTCGGTGTCGGTGGCGTCCTTGTGCTCCACGATCGCCTTGACCGTGCCGTCCTCGGCACGCAGGATGCGGCCATAGCCGGTCGGGTCGGCGACGTGCGCGGTGAGGACGGTGACCGCGTTGCCGCGCTCCGCGTGCTCGGCGAGCAGCGCGGTCAGGGTGTCGGTGTCCAGCAACGGGACGTCGCCGTAGGTGACGACGACCGCGCCGGTCAGGTCTGGCGGCAGCACCGCGAGGCCACACGACACCGCGTGGCCCGTGCCGTCCTGGGTTTCCTGCACGGCGACGGCGACCGGCATCCCCACGGTCTCGGCGACGGTGTCGAGGTGGGCGCCGACCGCGTCACGGCCGTGGCCGAGGACCACGACGAGGTGAGCCGGTCGCAGTCCGGCGGCCGCGCGCACGGCGTGCTCGACCAGCGGTCTGCCCGCCACCGGATGCAACACCTTCGGCGTCGCCGATCGCATCCGAGTGCCCTCGCCCGCGGCGAGGATCACGGTGCTGACCAGTCCGGAACGTGCTCGATCCGGGGTCGTCGCTGACATCGCACTCCCTTGCGTAGGGCAAGACACGGGGAAGGCGCGGGTCGGCTCCGGCGCAGCGGAAGGGGTCGACTCCGGCCGGAAGCCGATCCTACGTTGTCTCCGTGTGCACCCACGCGCGGTCATCGCCCTGCGTGGACGCGTCGGTGTCGGAGTCGAGTCGGCGCGACTCGCCTTGCTCCCCCGCGGTGATCGCCACGATGTCGTTGCCGCCGCGACGCTTCGCCTGGTACATCGCGGCGTCCGCGCGGGCGAGCGCCCGCACGGCGGTCTCCTGCGGGCGCAGGGACACCACGCCGACGGAGAGGGTGACGCCGTGCGACAGGTCGGGAGGGAGACCGGCCACGGCGTTCACCGCGCGGCGCAGGGCCGCCTCGGCGGAGTACAGCGGGGCGCCGGGCAACAGGACGATGAACTCGTCGCCGCCGTATCGGGCCACCATGTCGCTGCCGCGCAGGGCGTCGCGCAGGGTGCTGGCCACGACCCGCAGGACGTCGTCGCCCTCCGCGTGGGACATGCGGTCGTTGACGCCCTTGAAGCCGTCGAGGTCGACGAGGGCGATGGCCAGCGGGTGATTGGCGGGCGAACTCGCCAACGCCTCCAGGCGTTCGTCGAGCGCGCGACGGTTGGGCAGCCCGGTCAACGGGTCCTGAAGGGCCTGACGCGCGATCGAGCTGTGCATCCGAGACAGCCGCTCATGCTCGCGGCGGGTGTTGAGGGTGGCGATACGCGACTCGCGCATGTCCCAGAGCTGGGCCTCCAGCTCGGTCGCGTAGTGCTCCAGCGCACTGGTGGTGCGCTCACCGCCCTCCGGGCCGGAGAGCCGGGCGTACTCGCGAATCAGGCACAACCGCAGGGTCGGCTCGGATGCCTCGTGGTACATCCGCGACCGAGCGTCGGCGAGCAGCGCGACGGCCTCGTCATCACGGCCCTCATGCTCCAGACAACGAGCCAGCGCGACCGCGACGATGACCAGCTCGCGGGGGTAGCGGACCGAGTCGAGCAGCGCCCGCAGCCGGTCGATGTGCCGAGCCGACGGCTGCGCGAGGGCCAGCGCCGAGCCGACCACGGGGTTCTGGTCGGCCGCGGCCTTGGTCGGGTCGCGCGGGAACAGCGACTCGCGGAACGGCGCCTCGACGGCGACCGCGATCGCCGCCGCCGTGGCGAACCGCTCGGCCGCGCGCTCGTCCTCGCCGATGCGCTCCAACCGCAGGCCCCAGCCGACGAGCAGGCGGGCCCGGTTGATCAGGTGCACGGAGATCAGGTGCGGGCCCGCGCTGGCCCGGATGCACTTGTGCGCGCGGGTCATCACCTGGTCGGCGACCTCGTAGACGCCGAGCTGGGTGAGCACGGTGCCGATGTCCATCAGCGTCGAGGCCATGATCATGTCCCAGGTGCGCCCACCGAGCATGACGTCCGGGGAGATGTCCTCGTCGAGCATGGCCAGCGCGACGGCGGCCTCGGTCAGCGCGGCGTCCTCGGCGCCCGCGAGCAACAGCCTGCGGCCGCGCAGCGCGTGCGCGTCGGCCTGCAGGATGATCAGGCCGTGGCGCCTGGTGTGCGCGAGCATCTCGTCGAGCAGCGGCTCGGCCGAGTCGGCCAGCTCGTTGTTGACCACTCGGACGGCCACCGCGGAGCGCAGGAGCTGGGCGACCATGCGGGGCTCGCCCCGGTGCTGCGCCTCGGCGAGCAGCCGGTCGACCTCGTCGGTGTAGCGGCTGCGATCGGCGATCGGGCTGGTCTGGATGATGGCGAGCAGTTCCCTGGCGCGACCGACCAGCCAGGCGTCGGAACGTTCTTCCAACGCGGGCAGGTCGCCGTCGTCACGTTGCTCGTCGTCCACGTGGGTACGTGCACCCCTTTGGTATTCGAGGCCGATGTTGCCCTTTGTCCCGCTTGGTGCCGTCTGCCGGTTGTCCGTAGGCCCGTGCTCCGCCGCCAGGATTCGAACCTGAACCATTGGAACCAAAATCCAAGGTGCTGCCTTTACACCACGGCGGATCGCGCGCGGACGAACCGCGCACGGGTGAACATCGTGGCACGGCCGCGGATGGCGGGCATCGGTACCCGGGTGATTGGTGCCAACGCGCGTCCGATCGGGTGTTATTCGAGTCACAAGATCGGCTCGGTGTCACGGATCGGGAGTGCTCGGCTGCGGTGTGTGGCCACTCGTGGCGATCATGAGGCTCGACACCTCGGCCCGGCCGTTCTCGGTCGAGTGGGCCCCTATGGGCGGCGCCCGGCGAAGATCGCCGCCGAATAGTCCCGCGTCCTGCGAAACCGGGCAGTCCGTTGCCCCTAGGGTGGGGGCCGTGGCGGTCGGTCGGCGCAGGGCAGCAGAGCCGGAGGTGGCCCCGGTGGCCCGGGTCCGAATGACAGGCAAGGAACGTCGCGAGCAACTCCTCGACGTGGCCCGCTCCCTCTTCGCCGAGAAGGGCTTCGACGGCGCCTCGATCGAGGAGATCGCACACCGGGCGAGCGTGAGCAAACCCGTGGTCTACGAGCATTTCGGCGGCAAGGAAGGCATCTACGCGGTCGTCGTCGACCGGGAGATGCAGGCGTTGATGACGGGCATGACGCACGCGCTGATCGAGGACGCCCACCCGCAACTGCTGCTCGAACGCGCGGCGGGCTCGTTGCTGGACTACATCGAGGGTTCGACCGACGGGTTCAGAATCCTGGTGCGCGACTCCCCGGTCGCCACCGGCACCGGCACGTTCTCCAGTCTGCTCAACGACATCGCCAGCCAGGTCGAGCACATCCTCGGCGTGCAGTTCAGCAAACAGGGCTACGACCCGAAACTGGCCGCGCTCTACAGCCAGGCGCTCGTCGGGATGGTCGCGCTGACCGGGCAGTGGTGGCTGGAGGCACGCAAACCGAAGAAGAACGAGGTGGCGGCGCACCTGGTCAACCTCGCCTGGAACGGACTGTCGCATTTGGAGGGAAAGCCCAAACTCCGCGAACAGCGCCCACCGCGCTAGGCCTTGGGTGTGATGCGCAGGAGTTTGTCGTCGTCGCCGTTCGACGTCGTCACGTAGAGCGCGCCATCCGGGCCCGTGCGCGCGGCCCGAAGGCGACCGTACTGGTCATCGATCTCAGCCGGGATGGCCACCGAGACGACGTTGGCCGAGTCGTCGAGCGTGAAGAGCATCAGCTTCGCGCCCTTGAGGGCGGTGACCACCAGCGAACCTTCGAGGTCGCCCCACCGCTCGCCGGTGAGGAAGGCCGTGGCGCAGATGGCCTCGGTGGTCGCCCCCGACTCCCACTTGGCCGCGACGGCGTCCGGGAAGCGGTCGAGGTCGGTCATCGGGACGCTCTCGTCGTAGCCGGACACCGTGCCCCCGCGCGACGGGTCCCAGCCGTAGTTGCCGCCTTTGACGACGAGGTTGATCTCGTCGTTCTTGTTCGGGCCGTGCTCGGCCATCAGAACCTGATCGGTACCCGGCCGCAGAGCGACACCCTGGACGTTGCGGTTTCCGTAGGTGTAAACCGGTGAACCGGGAATCGGATTGTCCGGCAACGGCCTGCCGGTCTTGAGGTCGACGCGGAGAAGCTTGCCGCCGAGACTGTTCTTGTCCTGCGGGACCGAGCCCTGCGCGGTGTCCCCGGTGCCGACGAGCAGCGCCCCATCGGCGGCAAGAGTGGTTCGGCAACCGGAGTGCCTGCCGCTACTGGCCAGCGGCAGACCGGTGAGCAGTTCCTTGACCCGGGTGGCGACCTGCTCGTCCTCGGTCAGCCGCCAGGTGACGAGCCGAACGTCCTCGGGCGAGCCGTTCTCGGTGTGCGTCTGACACGTGGTGAACTCGCGAGACTGGGCGAAGTCCGGATGGACGACCAGACCCATCAAGCCGCCTTCGCCTTTGACCTGGACGGTCATGGTGGCGGCTTTGAGCGTGGTGACCGTGGCGCCGGGCGCCCCGGAGGACAACAACGCCATCGCGCCATTGCGCTGAGTCACGAGAACCTTGCCGTCGGGCAGAAACCCGATGTCCCAGCCGTGGGTGAGACCACCGGCGACGGTCTCGACGTTGAGCGCGGGCGCCTGACTCGGGGGCACCGGAGACTGACCGGAGGGCACCTGCCCGGTACCCGCCGACGAGCCGCAGCCCATGACGGTAAGAGCGACAGCGAGCACGGCGGCACGCAAGGCGATGCGATCCATTTGTCCAGAATGCCCTGGACCGCGCGTCCGCGCCGCGTGGGCGGAGATCGGAAATTGTGGGCTAGGGCTCGACGGCCTTGAGGAAGTCCCCCATGGTTGACGACGGATTGTTCTGGGGGAACGAAGTCTGGTCCCGCTGGTGACGCTCGGCGAGCCGAGACGCCCGAAGCGCGGCTTCCGCGCGTCGTGGCAGGTAGCGATCCGCGTCGATGCGTTTGCCGGATCGTCCGTCGAGTTCACGGCTCCGACGCTCGGCCTTCTTGGTGTCCATGAAAGCCGCCTGATCTTCGAAATGCAAGATCAACCACAACTCGAAGCACGGGTTCGAGATGGCAAGCCGGATATTGTGCTGATCCGCCAACTCGACAGCGTGAATGAGGTTCGGATGGTTCTGTGGCCACTCGACATCGAACACGCACCAGCATTCATCCACTTCGTCGTCCGCGATACGGTCGACCGCCCGTTGCACCAAGGTGAGCGGCACTCCTCGCCGCGGATCAATCTCGATATTGATCGAGGTATTGGCCCGCACGTTCGGGAGCCGTTTCACCGCCTTGATGTAGTCGGGCTCGGAAGCTTCACCTTCACAAAATACGACGACAGTCTTGCGTTCTGACCTGCTGGCGGTCTTTCGTTTCAACGGCGCAGGCCTGGACCTCCTTGACATCGCCAGGTCAGCCAATCAAACCCAGTACGCGAAGCATTTCGGTGCGATCCACATCCGGTAGTGCACCAAATCGGCCATGCAAATATGCTTTTTCCAGATTTTGCGACTTCCTGACCCGCTCGCCCGCGAACTCGGCCAGTGCTCCCACGCGAGTCGCACCGTCCTCTGCCTTCTCGGTCAGCCACACTTCATCACGATTGAGATGGTTGAGCAGGCTCGTATCATGGGAGGTAAAGATCAGTTGCGCGTTGCGTGGGTTCGTCGCCGGGTCCTGAAACAACCGGATCAAGTGCATAGACAAGGTGGGGTGCAGACTCGCGTCGAGCTCGTCGAACAGCACCAACGACCCGGCCTTGAGTGCGGTCAACACGGGCCCGATGAGCGCGAACCAGGTTCGGGTGCCCTCCGACTCGGTTGCGAAGTCAAATGGCACCCTTTGGCCTGATGTCCGATGGACAAGGCGAGTTCTCGGCCGCATTCTTGGCTCGAAATCAGCCCCAACGTCTGGAATCTCATGCTCATCGATTATGACATCGTCGATCCCTAGATCTGCCATCCGCAACAAGGCCAGCGCTTGAATTCGATCCGACTGACCTACACCCGGCGAATCTTGCGTCCCAGCTAGCGCAACTTGGTCTCGATCGACCGACTCTTCAAACCAACGACGTGTCAAGTTTTTTCGAACACCCAATATCGGCCTGCGGTTACGCACCCGCTGACCGAGCGTTTGGGCAGCGAGCAGATTGTCGGCAAAATCCGAGACTAGAGGTTCATTGAAACGCCGGGCTATCGATAGAGCCAGCGTGCGGGGAGTGAGCAGCTCACGAGTGCCGGACAAGTTTCCGAGACCACGCTGCAGCGTTAGTTCGTCTCGATGGCGTTCAAAGATGCGTCGCCGCTTCTTCTCGGGGTAGTGAAACAATCCTTCGTAGCGAATCGCATGTCGATCCAGGTCTACAACGTATTCGAATCGAATACCAGCGATAATTGATTCTAGGGTGTACTCAGACGACCGGGCGGGACCATCTGCAAACGCGAAAGGCTCCACAGGGATCTCGTCGTCCCAGAAACGCAGCGAATCCCGGACGGCCGCCTGCAACCAGCTCAGCGCGGCGATGATGTTGGACTTGCCGGAAGCGTTGGGACCGTAGATCGCCGCCACGGGCAGCAGGCTCTCACCCAGGTTCGCCACAGGGCGTGCCTCGGTTCGGTCTCGGTCCACAGCGACCATCGACAACTCGACGGGATCGAGAATCGAGCGGAAGTTCGACACCTGGAATCGAATCAGCACGACACACCTCCCGACGCCTGGACAGCCATCACAGCCTCGATCTCGTCAAGTATGTACGAAAACCGACGGTTGTCGACATCTGATCGGCGAGCAAGCAGCCTTCTGGGTGAACAGCAGGGTGACTAGCCCGCGTCCTTCTCACGTTCGCGGATGCTGGAGGCCAACTGCTCACCCGCGGCGGCGCGGCGGAGTTTGCCGGAGGGGGTCTTCGGGAGGGTTCCGGGGGCGAGCACGACGACCGCCGTCGGTCGCGCGTTCAACGACTCGAACACGCGGGCGCCGACCTCCTTGCGGAGCCGCTTCTCTTCGGCGGCGTCTCCGGCGTGCTTGGACTCGACCACCACCGCGAACCGCTCTCGGCGGCTGCCCGCGTCGATGCGCACCGCGACGGCGTTGCCTGCTCGTACGCCTTCGACGGTGACGGCGGCGCGTTCGATGTCGGTCGGGTAGATGTTGCGGCCCGCCAGGATGATCACGTCCTTGGCTCGGCCGCAGATCACGATCTGACCGTCCACTGTGTACCCGATATCGCCGGTGGCAAGCCAGCCGTCGGCGTCCTGGGTCGGAACCGGGCCGTTCACCGTGAGGTAGCCGGGGGTGACCGCTTCACCGCGGAGCTGGATCTCGCCCACCTCGCGTTCGCCCAGTACCGCGCCCTGGTCGTCGACGATGCGGGATTCGATGCCGCGCAACGGTTTCCCCAGGATCGCGAACGACCGCACATCCGTGCCGTCGGCCGCGACCGGAACCGCGCGGTTGTCCGACTCCAGCTTGTCCGCGTCGATGTAGTCCAGCGTCAAGCCCGTGAACACCGGCGCGAACGACACCGCGAGTGTCGTCTCGGCCATCCCGTACGCCGGGAACACGCACTCCGGGCGCATGCCGAAACGTGCGCCTTGGTCGGTGAACGCGCGGACCGCTTTCTCGTCGATCGGCTCGGCACCGTTGAGCGCCAACCGAAGCGACGACAGGTCGTACTTGTCTTCTTCGTCCACACCGGACAGTCGGCGACCGAGCAGGGCGTAGGCGAAGTTGGGCGCCGCGGTGATGGTGCCCTTGTGTCGGGAGACCAGGTCGGCCCACAGCAGCGGACCGGTGAGGAACTCGACCGGCGTGACCTTCACCAGCTCCAACCCGACAGTCATCGGAACCGTCAGGAAACCGACCATTCCCATGTCGTGGAACAGCGGCAGCCAGGACACCATGATGTCGGTCTCGACGTCCAATTGGGACGCTTCAGCCATCGCCGTCAGGTTGGCGTACAGGTTGCCGTGCGTGATGCGCACGGCTTTCGGGTCGGCCGTCGACCCGCTGGTCAACTGGAGCAACGCGGGCGCGTCCTCGTCGACGGTGACGAACTCGGCGGGCGGTTCGCCCTCGGCCAGGTCGGCGAGCATCAGGTAGCCGATGCCGTGCTCCTGCAGGAGCGGGGCCAACTGGTCGAACGGCGCGCCGAGCAGGACCAGCTTCGAGCCGATCATCGACAGGATTCGGACCGTGTCCGCCGCCCACTCGGCGAGGTCGGTGCGCGAGGTCGGCTGGTGCAGCATGGTCACGCTGCCGCCCGCCAACCACACGGCCTGCACCGCGGGAGCGATGATCACCGGCTCGGCCGCGAGGACCGCGACGGCGCCATGCCTTTCGAGCCCACCGGCGATCAGCGCACCGGTCATTCTCCTGGCCTGGTCGTGCACCTGCCCCCACGTGTGGCGGACCGGTGCCTTCGGCTCCCCGGTGGTGATTCCCCGTGCCGCGCCGCGGACCGTCGCGGTCTCCAACAGCCTGTCAACGAACCGACTCATGCGCCTTAGCCTACCTACTGCGCGGTATCGGCCATCTCCAGCCAACGCTGCTCGACCTCGGCCTTCTCGGTGACGACCTTGCGCAGTTCGGCGCCCAGCTCCAGCAGGCGGTCCGCGTTGGTCGCCGCCTCGGCCAGCGAGGCGTGTAGCTGCGATTCCTTCTTGTCGAGGGTCGCGAGCTGCCGTTCGAGTTTGGCCATTTCCTTCTGCGCCGCACGGCGTTCGGTGGCCGAGGACTTCGGGGTCTCCACCTTCGCCGACGCCGGGCCGGTGATCGCGAGGGAGGCCGCGCGGCGAGTCAGGTATTCCTCGATCCCGCCGAGCAGCGGGGTGATCTTGCCGTCGCCGAAGAGGGCGACGACCTTGTCGCAGACGCGTTCGACCAGGTAGCGGTCGTGGGAGACGACGACGATGGTGCCGGGCCACGAGTCGAGCAGGTCTTCGAGCTGTTGCAGCGTGTCGATGTCGAGGTCGTTCGTCGGCTCGTCGAGGAGCAGGACGTTCGGCTCGGCCATGAGCAGACGGGCGAGTTGCAGCCGTCGGCGCTCGCCGCCGGACAGGTCGCCGACCGGCGTCCACTGGCGGTTGGGCGGGAAGCCGAACTTCTCGGCGAGTTGCGACGCCGACAACTCGTACTTGCCGAGGGTGACCCGCCGGGCGACGTCCTCGATCGCTTCGAGCAGGCGTTGCGCAGGCGGCAGTTCCTGCAGTTCCTGGGTCAGGTGCGCGAGCCGCACGGTCTGTCCCTGGACGCGCTTTCCGGTCTCCGGCTCGGAATCACCCGCGAGCAGCCGCAGGACCGTCGTCTTGCCGGAACCGTTGACGCCGACCAGACCGACCCGGTCACCTGGCCCGATGTTCCACGTCTCGCGGTCGAGGATGCTCTTGTCGCCCGCGTGGATCGACGCGTCGTCCAGTTCGAGAACCGTGCGCCCGAGCCTGCGCTTGGCGAAGGCGACCAACTCGACCGTGTCGCGCGGCGGCGGCACATCGGCGATCAACGCCTCGGCCGCGTCGATCCGGTAGCGCGGCTTCGACGTCCGGGCGGGAGCGCCGCGCCGCAGCCACGCCAACTCCTTGCGGGCCAGGTTGCGGCGCTTCTCCTCCAGCGTGTCGGCGAGGCGGGTGCGCTCGGCCCGCGCGTAGATCCAGTCCGCGTAGCCGCCCTCGTACTGTTCGACGTTGCCGCCGACGACCTCCCACGTCCGCGTGCACACCGTGTCGAGGAACCAGCGATCGTGGGTGACCACGACAAGCGCTGTGCCACTGGCGATCAGGTGGGCCGCGAGCCACTGCACACCCTCGACGTCGAGATGGTTGGTCGGCTCGTCGAGTACGACCAGGTCGAGTTCCTGCACCAGGGCGGCCGCCAACGCGACCCGCCGCCGCTCGCCGCCGGACATCGTGTCGACCGGGCTGTCGAGGCCGAGGGTGGTGATCTCCAGGCCCTCCAGGATGGATCGCGCCCGCGCGTCGGCCGCCCACTGGTGATCAGCGGTGATACCGAGTGGTTCCAACACCGAGTGCCGAACCGTCGAGCCCTTGGGCAGTTCGGTGCGCTGGGTGACCACGGCCATCCGCAGGTCGCGGTTGCGGCTGACCCGACCGCTGTCGGCCGGTTCGATTCCGGCCAGCACTTCGAGCAGCGTCGTCTTGCCGCCACCGTTGAGACCGACCACACCGATTCGATCACCCTGGCCGACCCCGAGCGAGACCGAGTCGAGCAAGGGGCGAACGCCATAGCTCTTGCCGACGTTCTCCAGATTCACCAGATTTGCCACTGACCTGCACTTCTTCCGAAAACGTGGGACTCCCGTGGGACACACCCCACCGCCGGGGCCACAGGGAGCCTAAGGGAACGTCCTGGCAGGAACCGACACCATGGCACGCGGTACGGCGCAGGACCGGCTCCGCGGCCGTGCGGATCGGCCACAAACCGCGACGCGGTCGGGCATGGCGCCTGCCCTCAATTCCGCGGTGAGAATAATTGATCATGTTCAAAGAGAATGGTCCGCGGCGGCATTGCGCGAAGTGACCCTGATTCTGCGCGATCACCCGCACACGCTCTGTGTGATCATTTTGACAATGTCACGAAATCCCGATACCCAGGACATATCCATCTGACTGGGAGGTGAAATGCCTGCTGCCCGCCGACCTGCGCTGATCACCGCCGCCGCCGCGGTAATGATCTCCGTGCTCACCTCCTGCGCGAGCGCGGCCGACAGTTCCGGCGACCGGACAGTGCGCGCTGAACTGGGCAAGCGAGTCGACATCCGGTCCAATGGGAGTCCGATGCTCGCCTCCATGTGGCTCGACAGTGTCGAACCGGTCACCTGTTCCGAACCGGGAAGCCTGCCGCCCAATAATGGAAACTATCTCGCGGTGACGATTGTGTTGCACACCACCGAGGATTATGAGCCCGACTGGGGCTGGTGGATGAGCGCACCCGATTTCGCCACGATGGACGAAGACGGCGACGAGACCGGCAAGGGTGTTCTCACCTCATGCCTGCCCGGCCATCGCTATCTGCCCGATGACTTCTATATGCAGGACGCGGGCTACTACGGCGTCGTCCTGCTCGACTCCAGCAGCCAGCACGGCACGCTGACCTACCGGCCGCACAACATGCCCGCCGACGTACCCGGTTGGCAGTGGAGTTACTAGGGCGCCTCGGGGGGCATCGCTCGGTGCGCCTCGTCGCCACTGACGACGCGGGCGCCGGGTACCGGGCCGTGCGCGACCCGGACCGTGCGACACACCCCGGCACCGGAGAGTTCGGCGGCCACTCGTAGCGCGGACTCCGCGTCCTGGCACAGGAAAGCGCACGTCGGGCCGGACCCGGAGACGATGCCCGCGAGCGCACCCGCGGTGACGCCCGCGCGCAGGGTGCGGCGCAGGCCCGGGCGCAGCGACACCGATGCCGCCTGGAGATCGTTGCCCAGCAACAGGGCGAGCCTGCGCGGATCGCCGGAGGCCAGCGCCTCCAGGACAGGCTCGACCTCACCGACCCTGGGCGGGTCGCCTTCGACGCGCAGACGGTCGAGTTC
The DNA here is from genome assembly GCA_030857905.1 of Actinomycetota bacterium. GTDB lineage: Bacteria > Actinomycetota > Actinomycetes > Mycobacteriales > Pseudonocardiaceae > Actinokineospora. The sequence continues at coordinate 14,288 of JALZNB010000268.1, read as the reverse complement.
GGAGAACACCTTCGGGGTCGACAGGCCCCGGCGGTCGAAGGCCAGCACCCAGTGGAAGGTGTGCCGGGCGAGAACCGGCACCAGCCGCTCGCCGCGCCCGGTGCCGAGCGCGGTGCCGCCGTAGAGCACGAACGGGACGTCGCTGCCGATCTTCGCCGCGACCGAGGCAAGTTCGTCACGGGTGATCTCCAACCGCCACAGCGACGCGAGGCCCACCAGGGTCGCCGCGGCGTCGGCGCTGCCACCCGCCATACCGCCCGCAACCGGGATGCCCTTGCGGATCACCACCCGGATCTTCGGCTCGTCCGGATCGCGCCCGACGCGGCGGGCCAACTCCTGCACCGCGCGCCATGCCAGGTTGCTCGCGCCGGTCGGCACCGAATCGGCGCCTTCCCCGTGCACCTCGACTCCCGGCTCGTCGGCGACGGCGACCGTGACCTCGTCGGTCAGCGACAACGCCTGGAAGATCGTCGCGAGTTCGTGGTAGCCGTCCGACCGAACATCGCCGACTGCAAGGTGCAGATTCACCTTGGACGGCACGCGAACGGTGACCGGGTGAGGGACGACGGCAAGCACCAGACCAGCCTACGGGCGAGGACGACTCGATCCGCCGACCGGTGCCATCACCGGCCGACCCACTCCCCCGCGACGCCTCAGGCCGCGATGCCCTGCGGGCCCGCGACCGTCTGCCGAACGAGGCCGCCGTGCTCACCGATCCACGCCAGCGCCGAATCGGCCTGCGCGCCGGACACACCGAGCAGGAAACGGGCGACGGGCGTCTCACCGATCCGGGTGAGCCCGCCGCCGATGATCGAGATGGCCGTGCCGAACCGGCTGCCCGCCTCCGGCAGCAGCGCGCCGACCGAGGCGAATCCGATCAACACCACTTCGGCGACGCGGTCGTGCCGCGCCCGCGTCGCCGCTGGTGCGTCGATTTCCGGCAGCAAGGTCTGGGCGACCTGGCTGTCCGGGTCCTGAATCAGCGAAAGCAGGTTGCCGCTCTCCTGGACCCGACCGTCGACGAGCAGCGCGACATCGTCGGCGACGCGGCGAACGACCCCCGCGTCGCTGGTGACGACCAGGACCGTGGAGCCGAGTTCGGCGCGGGCACGGTCGAAGGTGGCGAGCACGCCCGCGATCCCGTCGGCGTCGAGTCCCTTCGTCGGGTCGTCGGCGAGCAGCACGCCGGGGTCACCGACGAGCGCGCGAGCGATCGACACCCGGGCCTGCTGGCCGGGGGTGAGCGCTTCGGGGTAGACGGCCGCCTTGCTGGTGAGGCCGATCAGGTCGAGCAGGGTGCCGACCTTCTCGCGGCGCTGCGGGCCGTCGACCCCAGCCTGTTCGAGGGGGAGCGCGATGTTGCCCGCCGCGGTGCGCTGCGGCAGCAGGTCCCCCTGGCCGACGATGCCGATGCGGCGCCGGGCGGCGCGGAGCCTGCGCGGGTCGAGCGCGGCCGTGTTGTAGCCCTCCACCCGGATGACGCCGCTGTCCGGGCGTTCCTGAAGGGAGACGAGGCGGGCGAGGGTCGACTTGCCGGACCCCGCGGGGCCGATGACGCCGGTGATGGCGCCCGCGGGCACATCGAGGGTGACGTCGTCGAGGGCGACGACGGGGCCGGTACTGCCCCAGAAGGACTTGCTCAGGTTTTCGACAGTGATCATGGGGGTGCACTCCAGCGCGACGCGACGGCAGACCACCGGGACGGCTCGGCGCCACTCGGGGCGACTCCGTATCGGCGATCTGAAGGGGATGTGCCAAAGACGACTTGCTGCTGAGTCAGTCAGCTGCGCGCATTCGTCGACACGCGGTCACGGTCCGCCTGCACTGGTCGATGACCCGCCTGCTGGTCAGGATTCCCATCGCGTAGTTCCTCCATCGAGCCTGGCGGTAGCACCTGCCCGTGTCGGGTGGTTGCTGCGGCGTCTTCGAGCCAGGTCTCTCGGCCGCTCGGGATGGATGCCCATCGAGTACACCTGAGACTGGCCCGCAGCGCAAGGCTCAACGGGCTTCGGCGTTCGCTAGATCACACGATCAGAGCAGGTAATCGCCGGTGATGAGGTGATCTCACCCCGTGGTTATCCACCTTTGACGGGCGATGGCCACATAGTCTTCGACGGCCAGCTGCTCACCGCGCTCACTCGGATCGATACCCGCCGCGACGAGAGCGGCTTCGGCGGCCGGTGCGCCGCCCGCCCACCCGGACAACGCGGCCCGCAGCGTCTTGCGGCGTTGGGCGAACGCGGCGTCGACGACGGCGAAGACAGCGTCCCGATCGGCGTCCGGCTGCGGGCGACGGGTCATGAGGACCAGCGCCGAATCGACGTTGGGGACCGGCCAGAAGACCGAGCGCGGCACGGTGGCCACTCGTCTGGCGTCGGCGTACCAGGCCACCTTCACGCTCGGGACGCCGTAGACCTTGCTGCCGGGCCCTGCGGCCATCCGATCGGCAACCTCGGCCTGGACCATCACCAGGACGGTGGTGAGGCTCGGCAGAGCGGCCAGCAGGTTGAGGACGACCGGCACGGCGACGTTGTAGGGCAGGTTCGCGACCAACGCCGTGGGCGGCTCGTCAAGCTGGTCGGCCGTGATCCGCATGGCATCGGCTTCATAGGTGTGCAGCCGATTGGCGAGACTCGGTGCCCGCTCGGCCGCCGTCAGCGGCAGTCGAGCGGCGAGAACCGGGTCGATCTCGACAGCGAGCAGCGTGCGGCAGGCGGGCAGCAGGGCGAGGGTCAGGGAACCGAGACCGGGTCCGACTTCGAGGACCACGTCGTTCGGCGTCAGCTTGGCCGCGGCGACGATGCGGCGGACCGTGTTCGGATCGTGTACGAAGTTCTGGCCGAGTTTCTTGGTCGGCCGCACCCCTAGTTCGGCCGCGAGTCGCCGCACGTCACCAGGCCCCAGCAATGCCGATTCATCCGCGGTCACGGCGATGAGGGTACGCAGGCGACCCGGTCGGAGGTGGTGGGCAGTCCCGAACGAGAGATCACCCCGCGCGGCGCGCGGGGTGATCTCTCTCGATCTCGGATCAGGTGGGCAGGCCCAGCTTCCTGGCGCAGCCCGGCCACGCGCCGTAGCCGCCGCGCGAGTCGCGGACCTTGGTGGCCGTCGCGATCTGCTGTTCACGGCTGGCCTGGTGCGGATACGCGGCGTACTGGTCGCCGCCGTAGGCGTCCCAGGTGCTCTTGTTGAACTGGAGACCGCCGTAGTAGCCGTTGCCGCTGTTGATCGCCCAGTTGCCGGTCGCCTCGCACTGCGCGAGGCGGTCCCAGGCACTGCCGTCGGAGATGACCGGCTGCTTCGGCTCCGGCGGCTTCTTGGTGCCGATCTTGACGATCTTGGGCTTCGGGGCGATGGTCTCCTTCGCGCCGATCTCCTCGCGCTTGGTTTCCTTGCCGTTCTTCTGCGTGACCCGGTAGGTGACCATGCGCTCGCCGGGGACACCCGGTTCGACGATGGACTCCTTGCCCTTGTCCATCTCCGGGTCCTCGATCTTCTCGACCGGCGCCGGGATGGGCTCGGCCTCGTTGATCACGGTGACGCCGGTGCGGCTGATCCGCACCTCGGCGCCCTTGGTGATCTTCAGATCGCCACCGGGGGTGATGACGTCCTCCGGGCCGAGCGTCAGCTTCTGCTCGTCCAACAGCTCCTGGACGGTCAACGCCGTCGTGGTGAGCTTCTTGGGCGCGTTGGCACCGTCGAACAGGACGATGTCCTTCGGGGTCCTGATCTCGACGGTGAAACCGCCGACCGGCACGGCGCTCTCGGCGCCCGCGGACATCCACACGCCGTCCACGGGCACGTTGGCCTGCTTCAGCGCTTCGCCCAACGTCGTCGCGCGGACCCACGCCTCACGCTTCTCGCCGTCGATGGTCATGTGGAGCTGGCGGCCACGCTGCAGGACGATGCGGCCGTCGTCGCCGATCTCGGCGGTCGGCGACGGGCTCACCGAGTCGTGCGAGCCGACCTGGATGCCCTCTTCTTCGAGGACCTCGCCCACGGTGTCGGCGTAGGTGCTGACCTGCTTGGTCTGGCCGTCGACGTCGACGGTGACCGTGTTGTTCATCGCGATGGCCGCGGCGCCGCCGCCGACCAGGGTCACCAGGACCGCGGCGATGGTCGCCTTGAGGAAGGTCGACTTCCACCGCTTGACCGCGGCGACGAGACCCGGCGGCGGGGCTTCCGGCTCGGAGATCTTCCGCGGCCGGGGGCCCGAGGCCACCTCGTCCGGGATGATCGGCAGAACGGTCGTCTCGGCGTTGATCAGCCGGATCAGTTCGTCGACATCGACGCCCGCGTGATCCATGATCTCGTCGGCCTGCGGGCCGAGCGCGTGGCGGACATCGGACGGGGTGATGGCGATCGCCGAGGAGTAGCCCGAGTCGTAATCGTATTCGGGGAACTCCGATTGCCACTCCCGGAAGTCCGGGTCCAGCGTGGCCACCGGGGTCGGGGTGAACCAGTCGGTGTCGGCAAGCTTGTCATGACCAGGGCGGTCGAAACCGCCGGTCTGTTTACCACTCACGGGGTCGAATCCTCCAGTCGCGATCCCACGTCACCGGAGGGCCTGCGCTGCGCTGTTGTCAGCCGGGTCTCTGGCGGTGCCGCGATGCTCGCTGATTTCGATAAGCGGACCTGGGCCCGCACACGACGGCTATCGGTCAGCTCAAGCTCCGATGGCCTCTCCTCGTGTACGGAGCGCTGGTGTGCGCTTTCGGGTGTCCGACGTCTGCTGCGGCCACCCCGACAATGGTCGATCACAAGTCGTGCGGTCACGGGACAGTAACGAGGGCTCGCGGGTTGCGCAAACACATCCAGCAAGGTCGTGAGCCCTGTCACACCACCGAGGAACCAATGCCGTCGCCCGTTCATCGCAATCTCTCACCACTCGAATGGTGGGACGTCACACCACGCAACTGGAAGACGCGGTCGGCGGTCGCGGACACCGCGCCCGCGAGATCGGCCACATCGACGCCGCGCAACTGCGCGAGATCTCGCAGGGTGTAGGCGACGCAGTACGGCTCGTTCGGCCTGCCCCGGAAGGGATGCGGGGTCAGGAAGGGGGCATCGGTCTCGACGAGCAACTGGTCATCGGGCACGAAGGCGGCCGCCTCCCGCAACTGGTGGGAGTTGCGAAAGGTGACCGGGCCCGCGAACGACAGGACGTACCCCCGATCGACGCACCGCCTCGCGAAGTCGAGATCGCCGGAGAAGCAGTGGAAGACAACCTTTTCGGGTGAACCTTCCTCGGTGAGGATTCGCAGGATGTCCTCGTGCGCGTCCCGGTCGTGGATCATCAGCGGCTTGCCGACCCGCTTGGCGAGATCGATGTGCCAACGGAACGCCTCGGCCTGCGCTGCGGGCGGCGAGTAGTCCCAGTAGTAGTCGAGTCCGGTCTCACCGACGGCCACCACCCTCGGCCGCCGGGACAGCTCCTCGACAACGGCCTTCTCCGCGTCACCGAAAGTCGACGTGCGGGTCGGGTGGATCGCCACGGCGGCGAACACCCGTTCGTCCCATGTGGACGCCTCGGCCGCCCAGCGCGCCGACTCCAGGTCGTCGGCGACGGTGATCACCCGGTCGACACCGACCGAGGAAGCGCGATCGAGTACAGCGGACACTGTCGCGAAATCCTTGGCACCACAGGCATCCAGGTGCGTGTGGGCGTCGACCACCGCCACCGGAAGTGGCTCCGGCAGCGGCGGTCGCTCCCCTTTGCGCGGTGTCACTTGACGATCGGTGCCCACTCGGGACCGGTCTCGCCCAGCTCGGGGTCGAGCTTGGGGAACAGCGGCGTCGGCTTGTCCAGTGGCAGGCCGACCTCGATGTCGATCGACTCCCAGCGGGCCTGCTCGTCCGCGTAATCACCCATCAGGACGGGGTACTCGCGCTCGGGCCGATCGAGGTCGGCGACCTCACGGATCTCCGGCTGCGCCGCCCAGACGCCGGTGCCGCCGAGCAGCTCGTGCACCTTCTGCGCCGAGTGCGGCAGGAACGGCGTGAGCAGCGTGTTCGCGTCCGAGACGACCTGCAACGCGGTGTGCAGGATGGTGTCGCGGCGTTCCGGGTCGTCCTTGCGCTTCCACGGTTCCTCGTCGGAGAGGTACTTGTTGGCCGCGCTCACCACCCGCATGGCCTCACTGGAGGCCTGCCTGAACCGCGACCGCCGCAGGTTGTCGCCGACGACCGTGAAAGCCTTGCGGGACAACGCCTTCAGTTCTTCATCGGCCGCCGTGGGCGCGGTCGGCTTCGGCACGGCGCCGACGTTCTTGTGCGCCATCGAGACCGACCGGTTGACCAGGTTGCCCCACTCGTTGGCCAACTCGAAGTTGGTCCGGCGGACGAACTCGTCCCAGGTGAAGTCGGTGTCCTGGTTCTCCGGCCCCGCCGCCGAGATGAAGTACCGCAGCGTGTCCGGGCCGAACTCCTTCAGGAAGTCGCGCACGTAGATGACCGTGCCGCGCGAGGTGGAGAACTTCGAGCCGCTCATGGTGAGGAACTCGCTGGAGACCACCTCGGTCGGCAGGTTCAGCGTGCCGAACGCGCCGGCCTCGCCGCCCTTGTCGCCGGCGCCGTTCTGCCCCAGCAACAGCGAGGGCCAGATGAGCGAGTGGAAGACGATGTTGTCCTTGCCCATGAAGTAGTAGCCCTGGGCGTCGCCGGTCCAGAACTCCTTCCAGGCGTCCTTGTCGCCGGTGCGCCGCGCCCACTCGACACTGGCCGAGAGGTAGCCGATCACCGCGTCGAACCAGACGTAGAACCGCTTCATCGGCGCGTCGCGCCAGTTGTCCAACGGGACCGGGACACCCCAGTCGAGGTCGCGGGTGATCGCGCGCGGGCGCATGTCGCCGAGCAGGTTCTGGCTGAACTTGAGGACGTTCGGCCGCCACAGGCCGGAGTCGGCACGGGTGGCCAACCAACCACCGAGCGATTCGGTGAACGCGGGCAGGTCGAGGAAAAGGTGCTCGGTCTCGATGAACTTCGGCGTCTCGCCGTTGATCTTCGACCGGGGGTTCTTCAGGTCGGCCGGGTCGAGCTGGTTGCCGCAGTTGTCGCACTGGTCGCCGCGCGCGCCGTCGTAGCCGCAGATCGGGCAGGTGCCCTCGATGTAGCGGTCGGGCAGCGTGCGGCCGGTGGACGGGCTGATCGCGCCCATCTGCGTCCTGGGCACGACATACCCGTTGCGCCACAAGGAGAGGAACAACTCCTGCACCACCTGGTAGTGGTTGCCGGTCGTGGTGCGGGTGAACAGGTCGTAGGACAGGCCGAGGTCGACGAGGTCGGTGACGATCACGCCGTTGTTCTTGTCGGCGAGGTCCTTGGCGGTGACACCCTGCTGGTCGGCGGCGACCAGGATCGGCGTGCCGTGCTCGTCGGTTCCGCTCACCATGAGGACCCGGTTGCCGGACATTCGCTGGTAGCGGGAGAAGACGTCCGAAGGGACTCCGAAGCCGGACACATGACCGATATGGCGGGGGCCGTTGGCGTAGGGCCAGGCCACCGCGGTCAACACGGGGGCGCTCATGACGGCTTAGCCTACGGAGGTCGATCGAGGCGTCGCACGGAGGATATCGATGTCAGCCACCCGGATGCTCGTACTCGGCGTCATCCATGGGTCTGGCCAGGCGCACGGCTACCAGGTCCGCACGGAACTGATGAGCTGGAAGGCCGAGGAATGGGCCCGGATCAAGCCGGGCTCGATCTACCACGCGATCCGCAAGGCGGCGGCCGACGGATTCCTCGACGCGGTGCCGCAGGAGCGGGGCGACAGCGGACCGGAGCGCACCGCCTACCGGATCACCGAGTCCGGTGTGGACGAGATGCGCAAGCTGGTCCGGGAAGTACTCGGCAGATCGAGTGGGCGACCGGGCTGCTGGCCCAGTTGTCCGATGGCGCGTACGAGATGGCCGACGACCGGCGGTATTCGCGTTTGACCGGCATTCTGGATCGGTGGTCAAGTTTGATTAGAGGGGGTTCCATGATTGAGGCACGCGGCCTCGCCCGAACATTCCGGACACGCGGCCGAACCGTCGACGCGGTCAGAGGGGTGGATCTCGACGTCGCGGCGGGCGAGCTGGTCGGCTTCCTCGGGCCGAACGGCGCGGGGAAGACCACAACCCTGCGCATGTTGACCACGCTGCTCACACCGACATCGGGGACCGCGCGGGTGGCGGGCCGCGACCTGAGGTCCGACCCGGTCGGCGTGCGCCGCAACATCGGCTACGTCGCCCAGGGCACCGGCGGCACACCGGACTCCAAGGTCGTCGAGGAGATGGTGCTGCAAGGCAGGCTCTACGGACTGTCCAAGGCCGACGCGATCGCCCGCAGCGCCGTCCTCGCCGAACGGCTCGACCTCGCGGGCCTGGACCAGCGCCTCACCAAGACCCTTTCCGGCGGACAACGACGTCGACTCGACATCGCCCTCGGCCTGGTGCACGACCCGAAACTCGTCTTCCTCGACGAGCCCACCTCCGCCCTGGACCCACAGAGCCGCGCGAACCTGTGGAGCCACATCCGCGCCCTGCGCGACGAGCACGGCACCACTGTCTTCCTGACCACGCACTACCTGGACGAGGCCGACTCACTCTGCGACCGCGTTCTGGTGATCGACAACGGCGCCATCGTCGCCGAAGGCACCCCGGCCACCCTCAAGGCCAAGGTCTCCGGCGACCTCGTCGCCGTCGGCGTCGCACCACACGATGTCGACAAGACCGCGTCGATCGCGGCCCGCATCGCCGAGGCCTCCGACGTGGCGGCCAAACCGAACACCGTCGAATTCCGCGTCCCCCGAGGCGACCTGGCCCTGCCGGCACTACTGCGCGCCCTCGACACCGCGAACATCGGCACCACGTCGCTGGAGGTCCAACGCCCCACCCTGGACGACGTGTTCCTCACCCTCACCGGCCGCTCCCTCCGCGACGCCGAACTGGCCGACGACAAGCAGGAGACCGACGTTGTTGCGTGACACCTACCTCATCTTCCGCAGGGACATGACCCTGTCGCTGCGCAACCCGGCGTGGATCGCGATCGGACTGATGCAGCCCATGCTGTACCTGTTCTTCTTCGGTCCACTACTGGAAAGCATCACCTCGAACACACCCGGCTTCCCGCCCGGAACGGCCTGGCAGATCCTGACCCCCGCACTGATCATCCAGACCGCGCTGTTCGGCAGCTCCTTCGTCGGCTTCGGCCTACTCGCCGAACTGCGCACCGGCGTGGTCGAACGCCTACGAGTCACCCCCGTGTCCCGACTGGCCCTGCTACTCGGACGCGTGCTGAAAGACGCACTGCAGTCGATCGCGCAATCACTGGTGATCATCGTGTTGGCGTTCCTGGTGTTCGACTTGAAGGCATCGGCAGGCGCGATCGCACTGACACTGGTGATCGTGGCAATGCTGTCGATCACCCTGTCGTCATGCTCATACGCGCTGGCACTGCGCCCGAAGAACGAGGAAGCATTCCCGGCGATCCTGAACACCGTGCTGATGCCCATACTCCTGCTGTCCGGCATCTTCATCCCCATCACCCGAGGACTGGCACCAGACTGGCTGTACACGGTGTCCCGGTGGAACCCGTTCACCCACGTAGTGGACATCGAACGAGCCACATTCCGCGGCGACTTCACGACGCAGGCGCTGCTGACCGGATCGATGGTGCTGCTGGTGATGACGGCACTGGGACTGTTCTGGGGTGCGCGGACATTCCAACGGGAGAACGCTTGAGTCTCTGGGTGACTGGTGGTCCCGACTCCCACCGGGACTGCCAGCGCTCTGGGTGGTCGCGCTTGACCAAGGCCGACGAAAGTGAAGGAAAACGGCACGGTCGCCTGGTATCGCCCCAGGTCAGGAAGTCTCTTCCCCGCACACGCGGGGCTGTTCCCGGGGGAGGTCTAGCCGATGCCGCGGCGGCGCTCTCTTCCCCGCACACGCGGGGCTGTTCCCGGCGAGACGGTGCCGTTCGAACCGATCGGGCACTCTTCCCCGCACACGCGGGGCTGTTCCCCGTGCACTCCATGGTGTCGCCCGCCGGTCCGGCTCTTCCCCGCACACGCGGGGCTGTTCCTGCCATGACCGTCAGCCACGCGACGGCCGGGTTCTCTTCCCCGCACACGCGGGGCTGTTCCGTCGGCTTCAGCGGCCTTCACGGAGTTCATGGCCTCTTCCCCGCACACGCGGGGCTGTTCCCTGGTTCAGGACGCCACCGGCAGCCGGACGCTGAGTCTTCCCCGCGCACGCGGGGTTGTTCCGATGACCTACTCGGCATTCGGCGGCGGCTACCTTTCTTCCCCGCGCACGTGGGGCTGTTCCGGCGGTGGCGATCTTGTCCCGGACCGAGCGCGACTCTTCCCCGCGCACGCGGGGCTGTTCCCAGCTCGGGCTCTTCCTTGCCCTGCAGGAAGCTGTCTTCCCCCCGCACGCGGGGCTCCCAACTAGCTGTCCCGATTCGTCCGTCAGCGGGAGCTGATCACCGCGTCGTACAGCGTCTTCTTGCTCACCCCGTTGGCAGCCGCCACCTCCGCGGCAGCATCTTTCATCCGCGCCCCCTCAGCGGCCAACCCCCGCACCCGCTCGACCAGCACCTCCAAATCCGGTGCCTCCCGCGGTTCCGCCCCCGACAGCACCACCGTGATCTCCCCGCGCAACCCCTCCGCGGCCCACTGTGCCAATTCGCCCAATCCCCCGCGCCGCACCTCCTCATAGGTCTTGGTCAGCTCTCGGCACACCGCCGCGCGGCGGTCTGGTCCCAGGACTGCCGCCGCGTCCGCGAGCAACCCCGCGATGCGGTGTGGTGATTCAAAGAACACCGAAGTCCGCGATTCGGTTGCGAGTGTCCCCAGCCACTTGCGGCGCTCCCCCGGTTTCCTCGGGGCGAATCCCTCGAAACAGAATCGGTCGCATGGCAGGCCGGACAGTGCCAATGCCGTGGTCACGGCCGACGGCCCGGGTAGACATGTCACCGCCAGTCCGGCGTCCACGCAGGCGGCGACCAGTCGGTAGCCGGGGTCGGACACGCTGGGCATTCCCGCGTCGGTCACCAGCAATACGGTCTGGCCGCTCTCGATCGCCGCGATGAGTCCGGGTAGTCGGTCGGTTTCCACGGCGTCGTAGAAGCTGACGACTCGGCCGGTCAGTGCCACTCCGAGCGCTGAGGCCAGCGTCTTCGTGCGGCGGGTGTCTTCGGCGGCGATCACGTCCGCGTCGCCCAGTGCCGCCACCAAGCGCGCCGACGCGTCTCCGGTGTCGCCCAGTGGGGTGCCTGCCAGCACTAGCCGCCCGGTCACCGTGTCCGTCCGTCATTGCCGGTAATCGCCACGTCCGGCAGCCTAGTGGCGTGCCGTGGCGACCGTCTCCCACCGCCGGAGCGCGTACCGGTTCGGCCATCCCGACGCGGATCGCACACTTGTCCGCCTACGATCTCCCCCCGTGAGCCTCCTCGTAGCCGCAGACGAGGCCGGTCGGGCCCCCGTGTCACCTGAAGCCCGGCGGGTCGACCACGCCGAACTCGCCCAGGCGCGGGTGCTGGGTCGGTCCATGCCGACCGACCGGCTGCGCGCGTGGCTCATCACCGCGGCGATCGGCCTGTTCGGTGGGCTCATCCGGTTCCAGAATCTCAGCTTCCCGACCGACAAGGGCACCCCGGTCTTCGACGAGAAACACTACGTGCCGCAGGCGTGGCAGATGTTGCGCAACGGCGGGTTCGAGGACAACCCCGGCTACGAGCTGACGGTGCACCCGCCGCTGGGCAAGACGCTGATCGGCATCGGTGAGTGGCTTTTCGGCTACAACGGGCTCGGTTGGCGGTTCACGGCGGCGCTGGCGGGCGCGCTGATGATCGTGATGATCATCAGGATCGCCCGGCGGCTGACGCGGTCGACGCTGCTCGGCGCGATCGCGGGTGTGCTGCTGATCGCCGATGGCGTGTCCCACCTGCAGTCGCGGATGGGGATGCTGGACATCTTCCTGGCGTTCTTCGTGCTCGCCGCGTTCGCGTGTCTGCTCATCGACCGCGATCAGGTGCGGACGCGGCTGGCTATCGCCGTGGCCGAGGGGTGGGCCGACGAGTCGCCGTACGGGCCCCGGGTCGGGGTGCGTTGGTGGCGGTTGGCGGGGGCGGTCCTGCTCGGTCTCGCGTGCGGGGTGAAGTGGTCCGGCCTGTATTTCATCGCCGCGTTCGGCCTGCTGACCGTGCTGTTCGACGTCACGGCCCGCCGCGCGGCGGGTGTTCGGCACCCATGGTGGGGCGCGTTGATTCGCGACACGCTGCCCGCGCTGTGGGTGTTCCTCGGCGTCGGGCTGTTGGCCTACCTGTCGACGTGGTGGGGCTGGTTCGGCAGCGAGACCGGCATCGATCGGCACTTGGTCGAGACCACCGGTGGCGACCCGTGGTCGGTGGTCGCGGGCGCGGTCGGATCGCTGTTCCAGTACAGCGACCAGGTTCTGAACTTTCACAGCGGCCTGGTCACCAAGTCCGACTCGCAGCACCCGTGGGAGTCCAAGCCGTGGACGTGGCCGATGGGGCTGCGGCCGATGCTCTACTACATCTCCTGGGACACCGCGGGATGCGGTGAAACCAAGTGCGTCTCGGCGACCATGCTCGTCGGCACCCCCGCCCTGTGGTGGCTGTCGCTGCCGATGTTGGCCTGGGGCGTGTGGTGCGTGATCAGCCGCTCCGATTGGCGCTACGCCGTGGTGATCACCGCGTACCTGGCCGGGCTGCTGCCCTGGTTCCTCAACATCGACCGGCAGATGTACTTCTTCTACGTCACGCCGATGGCCGCGTTCCTGGTGCTGGGCATCGTCCTGTGTCTCGGGGACATCCTCGGCCGGGCCCGCGCCGGGCTCGAACGCCGGGGCACAGGGCTGCTCGTGGTCGCGCTCTACACCGGACTGGTCGTGGCCAACTTCGTCTGGCTGTGGCCGATCCTCAATGGCGACTCGATCACCGAGAGCCGATGGCAAGCCGAACTCTGGCTGCCCTCCTGGCGGTAGCCCGCTGCCGAGTCGCGATTGGACGGTCGGTGGCCGCGCGGAGTTCGGCCAGTGTCCGTGCCGCGTCCCGATCCACAACGTCCGTGATGCCCGCGAGCCGGGTGTGCGGCTGCTTCCTGTGGTTGCGGTCCAGGCCGTAGACCAGGAACGCGGCGATGGCGATGAACACGATTGCGGTAGTCATGGCGCCAAGTTTGCGCTGCACGATTTCCTGCCAACAGTGGCAGTTCTGACCTTGTCAGACAAAATCCTGCCAGTTACGCTGTCATGGTGCTCAACACTGTGGCGACTGTCCTGATCGACGGCGTGGGCCCGTTCGAGTTCGGCGTCATCTGCGAGGTGTTCGGCATCGACCGCACCGAGGACGGCGTGCCGCCCATCGAGTTCCGGGTATGCGGCGAGGTCGCGGGACACCCGCTGCCCACGAACGTCGGCGTGCGCATCACCCCGGAATTCGGTCTCGACGCACTCGACGGCGCCGATCTGGTCGCCCTCCCGGCCTGCGACATCCGCGACGAATATCCCTCCGTCGTGCTCGACGCCCTCCGCGCCGCCCACGCGAACGGCGCCATCCTGCTGTCGGTGTGCAGCGGTGCTTTCCTCCTCGGCGCCACCGGGTTGCTCGACGGCCGCGAATGCACGACGCACTGGCGCCACGCGGAAGATCTCGCCGCCCGCTTCCCCCTCGCCCGCGTCGACCCGGACGTCCTGTTCGTCGACGACGGCGACATCATCACCAGCGCGGGCACCGCCGCGGGCATCGACGCCTGCCTGCATCTGGTGCGCCGCGAACTCGGCTCGGCGGCGGCCACCGTGATCGCCCGCCGAATGGTCGTCCCACCGCAACGCGACGGCGGCCAGCGCCAGTTCGTCGAACTCCCGGTGCCAGAGGCGTCGGGGAGCCTCGCCCCCGTGTTGGCGTGGATGCTGGAGACCTTGGCCGAGGAACACTCGGTGGCGGCGCTGGCCACTCGGGCCCAGATGTCGGAGCGCACATTCGCCCGCCACTTCGTCGCCGAGACCGGGACGACCCCGCACAAGTGGCTCTCCGCGCAGCGCATCCTGCACGCGCGGCGATTGCTGGAAGACACGGCGTTGACGATCGACGAGGTGGCCCACAACAGCGGCTTCGGCACGTCCGCGCTGCTGCGCCACCACTTCCAGAAGCTGATCGGGGTCGCGCCCACCGACTACCGCCGCACCTTCGCGAAGCGCCCCGCCTGACCCCGGCAGGCCCTCGGGCGAGGCCCGACCAGCGCTGACGATGTAGTCCGCATCGCGCACACCCCTGTCCTGCGG
>JALZNB010000151.1 GCA_030857905.1 Actinomycetota bacterium | reverse complement strand
AGCCCGGGTCGTCTTCGGGGGCGACCCGGGCTTCCGCGTGTCCGGCGCCCGCCTGCCCGTCGTGCCAGGATCGGAGGTGGCGAAGGGGAGATCGAGATGATCGAGGCAACCGGGCTCACCAAGCACTATGGCCGGACGGTGGCGGTCGACCACCTGTCCTTCACCGTGGGATCGGGTCGGGTCACCGGCTTCCTGGGGCCCAACGGCGCGGGCAAGTCGACGACCATGCGGATGATCCTCGGTCTCGACAGCCCCACCGGCGGCGATGTCCGCATTGACGGCAAGCACTACCGCGATCTGCACCACCCGCTGCGCACGGTCGGCGCGCTGCTCGACGCGAAATGGGTGCACCCCAACCGTTCGGCGCGCTCCCACCTGCGCTGGCTGGCCAAGTCCAACAAGCTGCCAGCCAAGCGGGTGGACGAAGTGCTCGACCTGGTCGGGCTGAGCGCGGTCGCGGGCAAGAACGCGGGCGGCTTCTCCCTTGGCATGTCCCAGCGCCTCGGCATCGCCGCGACGCTGCTCGGCGACCCTCGGGTGTTGCTGTTCGACGAGCCGGTCAACGGCCTGGACCCCGAGGGCATCCTCTGGATCAGGCGGTTCATGCACCGGCTGGCCGACGAGGGCCGCACGGTGTTCGTCTCCAGTCACCTGCTCTCGGAGATGTCGCAGACCGCGCAGGACCTGGTGGTGATCGGCCGGGGGAAGCTGATCTATCAGGGGACCGTCAACGATTTCGTCGACCACGCCGCGGAGAACACCGTCCTGGTGCGCAGTCCCCGGCTGGACGCGCTGAGCGCACTGTTGCACGAGCGCCAAGTCCAGTTCGCCGCCGAGGAGAACGCCCTTCGGGTGTCCGGTGTGGACAGTGCTGAGATCGGCGAACTCGCGGCCGCGAACGGCATCGTGCTGCACGAGTTGAACCCGCAGGTGGGGTCGCTGGAAGAGGCGTTCATGCGGCTCACCGGCGAATCGGTGGAGTTCCACGGGCACGAGCGGGCGGACACCGCGTGAGCCTCACCGCCGCGATCATGGCGGCGGATCGGTGTCGGCGACCAAGCGGACCGCGTGACACAGCACTCAATACAACAAGCATATGGATTAAGACCACGTTAAGAGACTATGATCTCTAACACATTTCACGGACAGCGGCTACCGTGACGGGGTCCTATCGACATACGCACTCGTCGTGGAGCCTTGTGGAGGTGATCCCTTGACGGTGGTCGATTCCAGCCCCCTTAACCGTAGGCGCGGTCTACACGTAGAGCCCCTCATCGGTCTTGAGTGGTCGGACGCACTCGAACAACCCGCGGGTTTGTCCGCGGCCGCGCCGAGCGAGGCGCGAAAGTCATGGGTGCATCGCGCACCGGAGATCCAGGTCCTGGCCCTCTACCGGGCGGTCCGTTCCGCCAAACCGGATCTGCCCGCCCCCTGGTGGCTGCGCGGCATCGCCGCGGGCGCGCTCACCTCGCGCCGCGAGGGCTTCCTGGTCGAGGACCGGGTCGCCAAACTGCTCGCCGCCCGTCCGGGTTGGGTGTTCGTGCCGTGGGGCGCGGACGGCGACACCGGCTACTGGGAGTACATGCCCTCCGAGCGCTGGCTGAGCGAACCGGGGATGCCGACCACCCTGGCCCACACCGACAGCCACCCCGGCTGGATCGACGTGGTTCCCGTGCACGCGAGCGGGCCACCGCGTCCGATCCCCGTCGGCGGAGTCGCCGATCTGCGCGCCAACCTCGCTCGACTGGAGTCCATCACGCCCTGACCGACGGCCTCGTCGACCGGCAGGGCAAGCTTGACCGCCGTGACACCGACCGAGCAGGAGCCACGCAAGCGCAGCGTGCTGAGTTACGTCCACCGGGGCGGCCGGATGACCGTCGGCCAGGGCCGGGCGTGGGACCGACGCTGGTCCGAATGGGGTGAGCAGGTCCCGCGGCTCCCGCCCGGCCCGGTCGACTTCGACACCTGGTTCGGTCGCGCCGCACCGGTGCTGCTGGAGATCGGTTCCGGCATGGGCGAGACGACCTCGCGGCTGGCCGAGGCCGCGCCCGAGGTGAACTACGTCGCCGTCGAGGTCTACCAGCCGGGACTGGCCCAGTTGATGCTGCGCGCGGAGGCGTTGGAGCTGTCGAACCTGCGGCTGCTGCGCGGCGACGCGGTCGACCTGCTCACCGAGCACATCCCGGTCGACTCGCTGTCCGGCGTGCGGATCTACTTCCCGGACCCGTGGCCGAAGAAGAAGCACCACAAGCGGCGTCTCATCCAGCCGTCGTTCGCCGCGCTGGTGGCCTCGCGGCTCGCGCCGGGGGCGACCGTGCACCTGGCCACCGACGTCGAGGACTACGCCGAACAGATGATGGCGGTGCTCGACGGCGAGCCGCTGCTGCGCAACCGGCACGACGGGTGGGCGCCGCGGCCGGACTGGCGACCGGTCACGAAATTCGAGTCCCGGGCACGTGAAGTGGGTCGAATCAGTCGCGACCTCATCTTCGAACGAGTGACCACTGACCGTCCGTAACCCAATTCGTCCAGGAACCACTCGTCTGAGTAGTCGAGTCGGAGCACTTTAGGACCGATATCAGTGATGTGACCGCTCTGCGCGACGACCTCGTCCCCACTGTGCCTCATCCCCGCGCGTCGGGGCGCAACTCACTGCACCACGCCGCCGAGCAGTTCCTGTACATGTTCCACACCCTCCGACCCAAGGCCGGGCCGGTCGACACCCGGCTGGCCAAGGTCCGCGCCGAGATCGCGGCCACCGGGACCTACAAGCACACCCCGGCCGAACTGGCTTTCGGTGCCCGCGTCGCGCTCCGGGAGAGCGGCTGGTGCCCGGACGGCGTGCCGTGGCGCGACTTGCTGGTGCGCGACCTGCGCGGTGTGCGCGATTCGGCCGCCGTCGCCGCCGAATGCGTCCATCACCTGCGCGCGGCGACCGCGGACGGCACCGTCCGGCCGATGGTGAGCGTGTTCGCGCCGGACTCGCCGTGGCGACCGGGTCCCCGCATCCGCAACGACCAGCTCGTCCGGTACGCGGGCTACCGTGAAACCACGCGAACCCTCGGCGACCGCCGCTACGTCGACTTCACCACGGGGGCCTGCCGCCTCGGCTGGCGCCCGCCCACCGGGCGCAGCGCGTTCGATCACCTGCCGTTGGTGGTGGAGACCGGGCACGAGGGCGTGCAACTGCACCCGATCCCCAGGGACGTGGTGTTGGAGGTGCCGTTGGAACACCCCGAACTGCCGTGGTTCGTCGATCTCGGCCTGCGCTGGCACGCGGTGCCGGTGATCAGCAACATGCGGCTGCACATCGGCGGCATCGACTACCCGTCCGCGCCCTTCAACGGCGTCTACATCTGCCGCGCCATCGGGGAGGACGTGCTGGCCGACGACGCCGCGTACGGACTCGCCCAGGTGATCGCGCGCCACCTCGGACTCGACACGACCTCACCGCGCACGCTGTGGCGCGACCGAGTGGCCATGGAGTGCAACCGAGCCGTACTGCACTCGTTCGACTCGGCGGGGGTGACCATCGAGCACTCGGCCGAGGTGTACCTGCCCGCCGTGGACGCCCCCGGACGGCCCGCCTTTCTGCGGCAGCTCCAGACACGCTGACGGGCCACGTCGACGTCAAGAAGTTGTGGGGCCACTAAACCTTGTTCGCCACCAGCCTCCGTGTGACCGCGCCCGCGCGCGCCTGTACTTCGCGTCGGTCGATCCGGGTGGGCTCGCCGTCGGCGAGGACTTGTTCGCCCGCGACCCATACCGAGTCGACCGTGCGGGAGCCCGCGGCCCACACCAGGTTGGCCAGCACCTGCTCGTCAGGCACGTCGAGCCCGCCGGGGAACGCCGGGTCATCCAGACCGACGTGGACGATGTCGGCCCAGTGACCTTCCGTCAGCGACCCGAGGTCATCGCGGTGCAGCGCGGCGGCACCGCCTCGGGTGGCCATCAGGAGCACGTCGGCCGCACCGAGAGCCGTGGAGTCCATCGCGGCCACGCGGGCGAGCATCGCGGTCCAGCGCATGTCCTCCCACAGGTCCAGGTCGTCGTTGCTGGCCGGTCCGTCGGTACCGATCCCGACCGCGATGTCCGCGGCCCGCAGGTCGCCGAGGCGGGCGATGCCCGAGGCCAGCTTCGTGTTCGACCCGGGGCAGTGCGCGACGCTGACCCGGTTCGCGGCGAGGGTCGCGATGTCGGCGTCGGACAGGTGCACCGCGTGGGCGGCCAACACTCGACCACCGAACAGGCCGATGCGATCCAGCAGCGCGGGCACCGACCCGTACCGCTCGCGCTGTGCCACATCCTCTTGCAACGACTCGGCGACGTGAATCTGGACGAGCGCCCCCCGCTCGCGCGCGGCGGCCCCGACCTCGGTCAACGCCTCCGGCGACAACGTGTACGCCGAGTGCGGCCCGTAGCCCAGCTCGATTCGCTCTCCTGGCCCGAACCGCACGCCGTCCGCGTCGATCCACGCGCTCGTCTGCGCGAGCATGGCTCGCCAATCCCACCCGGGCGCGTCGATGACCGCGGGCGCCAGCACCACCCGGGAGCCGGTGTCGAGCACGGCCCGGACGAGTTCCTCGCCGTGGAAGTACATCTCGGCGCTGGTGGTGACCCCCGCCCGCAGCATCTCCACCGACCCGAGCGCCATCCCGGCGTAGATGTCGGCGGGCGTCAACCCGGCCTCGGCGGGCCAGATGACCTCCGTGAGCCAACGCATCAGGGGCAGGTCCCCGCCCATCCCGCGCAGGACCGTCATGGGACTGTGCGCGTGCGCGTTGATCAGGCCGGGCAACAGAATCCCGGTCATCTCCCGCACCGGCCCCGGCGCCGGGGGAGCGTCGGCGAACGGCCCGCAGTAGGTGATCCGCCCACTGTCCCCGATGTCGACAACCCCGTCCCGGACCACGGAACACGCCGGATCACACGGCAGGACAACCGGCGCACGCAACCGCGAACTCATGCCGGAATCCTGCCACGCCGTGCGGCCGCTACCGCCGAGGCCGTGGGCGCAGAACCAACTCGGTCAGATGGGCGTCTTCCGGCGCCAGGACAGCGGTCCGCACCGCGGCGGCCACCGTCTCCACGCTCAAGTACAGGTCCGGCTCGAACGCCCCACCCTCGTCCTCCCGGACACCGCGTTGCATGTCGGTGCCGGTGCGCCCAGGAAAGACCGAGGTCACCCGGATCTCGGTTTCCTCTTCCCGCAACACGTCCGCGTACGCGCGCAGTGCGAACTTGCTGGCCGCGTACGGCCCCCACCCGGCGTTCGCGCTCCGCCCGGCCCCCGAGTTGATCAGCACAACCCGGCCCCGGGTCGAGCGCAACGCGGGCAGCAGCAGCCGAGTCAGTTCGGCGACGGCCACGACGTTGACCTCGAAGGTCGACCGCCACAGACCAGCCGAGACCCCGGTGAGCGGCCCGACCCTGGCCACGCCCGCGGAGTGCACCAGCACATCGAGTTCGTCCAGCCCCGACGTGGCGGCGGTCAACGCCGTCAGATCGGTCAGCTCGACCGGCCACGGCCGCGCGTCGGGCAGCTCGTCGGCCAGTTTCCGCAGCGCCTCGACGTCTCGACCCCCCAACATCAGCGAGTGCGTGTCCGCCAGGGAGCGGGCGACCGCGGCTCCGATGCCCCGGGAAGCTCCAGTGATCAGTGCGAGCGGCCGATCAGTCATACGCACCAACATAGGCCGCCCGCGGAACAGACCCACCGTCGGCAGGCATCCAGGACAGACGAACGCACCCGGCGCGATCGCGCCGAGTGCGTCCATTCACGGGTTACTCGCCGATGCGGTGACCCGGCTTCCAGATCACCGCGACAGCGGGCCGAGGCTGACTGGTGCCGCCGTCGGGCCAGTGCGACAGCGGGTTGTCCGCGCTCGCGCCGTCCAACTCGCCCGGGTGCTGCACGGACACCAGCACGAACTTGTCCTCGATGATCGGCCCACAGGTCTCCGCACCGGTGGAGACGGTGAGGAACTGCTTGAGGTGCCCGCGCTCGGGGCCCTCGGTCGGCACCGCGAACAGCCCGTCGTTGGAGCCGAGCTGGTTGCCGTCCGTGGAGATCCACAGGTTGCCGTGCCGGTCGAAGGCCAGGTTGTCCGGGCACGAGATCGGGCTGACCTGGGACTTGTCGTAGCCGCCGAAGTAGGTGTCGGTGGCGGTCGGGTCGCCGCAGACCAACAGCAGCCGCCAGGAGAAGGTGACGGCGGTGTGGTCACCCCGGTGCTCCTCCCACTCAAGCACGTGACCGTGTTTGTTGCGGTTGCGCGGGTTGATCTCCGTCGCGCCTTCCTTCTTGCCCGGAACACCGCGGTCGGTGTTGTTGGTCAGCGCGGCGTACACGCGGCCGGTGCGCGGGTTGGCCTCCACGTCCTCCGGGCGGTCCATCTTCGTCGCGCCCACGGCGTCGGCGGCGAGACGGGTGAAGACGTAGACCTCTTCGGCGGTGAAACCGTCCACATAGGACTTGTCGCCCTCGGCGAGCCGGAGCCACTTGCCGGAACCGTCGAACACGCCGTCGGCGGGAAGCTTGCCGGAGCCATCGATCTCCGAGACCGGGCTGTCGCCGGTGAACTGGGCGACGTAGAGCGTGCCCTCGGACAGCAGCTTCTTGTTGTGGCTGCGCGCCCACCGGCTCTGGCCGGGACGTATCCGGTCCTTGGAGACGAACTTGTAGATGTAGTCGAACCGCTCGTCATCGCCCATGTAGGCGACAACCCGACCATCGCGGGCGACGTGGATGGTGGCGCCCTCGTGCTTGAACCGACCGAGCGCGGTGTGCTTCACCGGCTTCGAGTCCGGCTCGTGCGGGTCGATCTCGACGATCCAGCCGAACCGGTTGACCTCGTTGGGCTCCTTGGCCACGTCGAACCGGTCGTCGTGGAGCTCCCACTTGCGGCCGCTCGCACCGCCCGCGATGCCGTACCGGCCCAGGCGTGCCTTCACCACCGGATCGGTGACCGTCGCGGCGTTGGCGAAGTACTGGTTGAAGTTCTCCTCGCCGGACAGGATCGTGCCCCACGGGGTGACACCACCGGCACAGTTGTTCAGCGTGCCCAACACCTTGCGGCCCTTGGGGTCCGCCTTGGTCCTGAGGAAGGCACCACCCGCCGCCGGACCGTCCACATCGAACTCGGAGGTGACCGTCACCCGACGGTTGTAGTGCCGGTCGAGCTTCGGCTTGAGCGACCCGTCACGTCGGTCCCGCTCCACGACGACGACCGAGAACCCGTGCGCGGCCCAGCCGATCTTGACCTGCTCCTCGGTGGGGTCGGCCGCGTCATAACCCTTGAACATGAACGGTTCACTGGTGTACTCGTGGCTCGACACCATCAGGTAGCGGTCGTGCCAGAGCGGGACGAGCCCACAGAAGTCGTTGTTGAACCCGAACTGCCCGGCCTGCGCCGCGGCGGTCTGGTTCTCGAAGTCGAACGCGGGAGCGCCGGGCAGCACCGGGTCACCCCAGCGGATCACGACGTCCTCGCGGTAACCGGGCGGAACGGTGAGCTTGTCCGCGGTGTTGGGCGCGACAGGCTCGAAGTCGAGGCCACGGCTGCGCCCCGGGCGGTGCCGCTCCACACCGACCGGGGCGGCTGCGGCCTGACCACCGACAGCGGCGACACCGGCACCCGCGGCGACCAACACCGCGCCCGCCTTCAACATCCCGCGGCGGCTCACGATCGAACGGACGACGTCACCGAAGTAGGCGTTGTCGGAAGCGTTGGGCGCCGCATGGGAACAGGCGTTGCCGCAGCGGTACTCGCAAGTCACCGCGGCCCGACCCAGCGGATGAGTGGACGGGAGCAGCGGTAGATCGATCCGGCCGTCGGCAGCGGACACAGGTGCCTCCTCCGGTCTGTCCTTTGGTGGAGGACAGCCATGGTCAGTGTGGGGAACGGCGTGACCGTAAAAGCCGGAAGCCAGGCGCAGAGGTCCTGCGACATGAACAGAGAGTGAACAACTGAACCGCTACCCCAGGTCGCTCCACACGGCGACGGGGGCGGCACACCCAGCGATCAGGATTCGAGCAGGACCGCCAGATCGAAACTCATCGGAAACGGATCATCGGTCTCGAAGGTCATGCCGCCCAGAGCCTTCGCGTGCGAGACATACCTGTCACCTTCGAGCCTGCGGAGTTCGACATGGATCTCGCTGTCCCCGACATCGACCCCCAGATGGAACGGCACACCCGCGCGGGCACACAAGGCCCGCCTGTCGATTCGCTCTCGACGTCGTCTCGATACGAGACGACCTCTCCGTGGATGAGCACATCGTCCACCGGGACATGGAACAGATCCTTGACCGTCCCCCGCAGAACCGCGAGATCAGGCTGAAGCCAGGTCTGCGGTCCGAAGCCGACATTGATCTTCGGATACACCCGACAATCGGCCGTTCGAGCCGGATCACGGAGCAGGATCGCGAGATTCAGCATCGCGTATCCGGTGGCGCTGCTCCCGGCCGGGCTCATGATCAGATGGCCGTCCACGCACTCGTAGTACGTCCCCGGCGGCACCCACGGAACCGGCAGATAGCGCTCGGCGAGCGCGGCGGTCCAGTTGGCGTGGAACTCGACCAGCGGGTCGAAAGCGTCCATGACCATGCTTTGCATCATGGCGAATGGGGAAGGCCACCATCGAGAGAGCTGATCACTCGATGGTGGCCTTCACTGTCAGCTGTCAGCGCTCGTTGTCGCCTCGGATGAACGCCTCGACGGCCTCGAATGCCTCGTCGTCGGAGTACTGCTCCGAGGGGGACTTCATGAAGTAGGCGGAGGCCGAGGTCAGCGGGCCGCCGATGCCGCGATCGAGGCCGATCTTCGCCGCGCGGACCGCGTCGATGATGACGCCCGCCGAGTTCGGCGAGTCCCAGACCTCAAGCTTGTACTCCAGGTTGAGCGGGGTGTCACCGAAGGAGCGACCCTCCAGCCGGACGTAGGCCCACTTGCGGTCGTCCAGCCACGGCACGTGGTCCGACGGGCCGATGTGCACGTCCGCCTTGGCCATCTCGTGCGGGATCTGCGAGGTGACCGACTGGGTCTTGGAGATCTTCTTGGACTGCAGGCGCTTGCGCTCCAGCATGTTCATGAAGTCCATGTTGCCGCCGAAGTTGAGCTGGTAGGTGCGCAGCAGTTCCACACCGCGATCCTCGAACAGCTTGGCCATCACCCGGTGCGTGATCGTGGCGCCGACCTGGGACTTGATGTCGTCGCCGACGATCGGGACGCCCGCGTCGGTGAACTTGGCCGCCCACTCCGGGTCGGAGGCGATGAACACCGGCAGCGCGTTGACGAAGGCCACCTTCGCCTCGATGGCGCACTGCGCGTAGAAGCGGTCGGCGTCCTCGGATCCGACGGGCAGGTACGACACGAGCACGTCGACCTCGGCCTCGCGCAGCGTGGCGACCACGTCGGCCGGGCTCTCGTCGGATTCGGTGATGATCTCGCTGTAGTACTCGCCGAGGCCGTCGAAGGTGTGGCCGCGCTGGACGGTCACGCCGGTGGGCGGGACGTCGCATATCTTGATGGTGTTGTTCTCGCTGGCCACGATCGCCTCGGACAGGTCGCGGCCGACCTTCTTCGCGTCGACGTCGAACGCGGCGACGAACTCGATGTCGCGCACGTGGTAGTCGCCGAACTGCACGTGCATGAGGCCAGGCACGCGGGAGGTGGGATCAGCGTCGCGGTAGTAGTGCACGCCCTGCACCAGCGACGCCGCGCAGTTGCCGACGCCGACGATGGCCACCCGCACGGTGCCGTTGGCGCGACCCCGTGAGCGGGTCTCGCGCTGGCGATTCTCGCCCATGCCGGTTCTCCTTCTCGTTTTCACCCCGCGCCATCGGGCACGGTTGCCGTCACAGGCCGATGGCCTGCCCTGGCTTTCAGTCGGTGGTATCGCGCGGATCTTCTTGCGGGTGTTCCTGCTGTTCGTGCGCGATCAGCTCGTTGAGCCAGCGCACTTCGCGCTCGCTGGTCTCCAGGCCCAGTCGTTGCAGCTCGCGGGTGTAGCGGTCGATCTGCGCACCCGCGCGCGCCATCGACGAGCGCAGACCCTCCCTGCGTTCCTCGACCCTGCGGCGGCGTCCTTCCAGGATTCGCATCCTGACCTCGGCCGGGGTGCGCGAGAAGAACGCCATGTGAACGCCGAAGCCCTCGTCGTCCCAGGTCTGCGGGCCCGCGTCGGCGAGCAGTTCGCCGAAGCGCTCCTTGCCGTTCGCGGTCAGCTTGTAGACCCGCTTCGCCCGCCTGCCCCACGTCCGCGCTTCCGCGTCCGGGGTCTCCTCGGCGATCAGTCCGGCCCGCAGCAACCGGCGCAGGGTCGGGTACAGCGAGCCGTAGGAGAACGCGCGCAGTGTGCCCAGGAAGTCGTGCAGGCGCTTGCGCAGTTCGTAACCGTGCATCGGGGCCTCGTGGAGCAAGCCGAGGATGGCGAACTCGAGCATGGAGTACCCCCTTTTCCGGCACTCGCGATCTCGTGCTGACCTACCGCTCGACTATATCGCACCGATACATCCAGGGCCCTGCGAGCGACACTCGTGTGACCGGTCACACGCGAACGCCGCAGGTGAGCGGCCATACCGGGGAAGGACCCGGTCAGATCACGAATGTGACGCAGGGTGCATGTCCACTGCACCGATCGGCGCATGGCCGTGCTATCGGGTCCGCGTAGGCTGTCCACGTGCGAACGCAGCGGCAGATGGTCGACTACGCGTTGCAGCGCAAGTCGCTGCTCGCGGAGGTCTACTCGGGTCGCGTCGGCACCAGCGAGGTGTGCGACGCGAACCCGTACTTGTTGCGCGCCGCGAAATTCCACGGTCAGCCGACCGATGTGACCTGCCCGGTCTGCCGCAAGGAACAGCTGACCCAGGTCACCTGGGTCTACGGCGAGGAACTCAAACACCAGTCGGGTTCGGCGCGCGCTCACGATGAGCTCGCCCGGATGGCGACCATGTTCACCGAGTTCTCCGTCTACGCGGTCGAGGTTTGCCGCACCTGTTCGTGGAACCACCTGGTGCAGTCATACGTCCTGGGAACGGGGGGCGTTCGCACGCCCGGAACCCGTAGGAGGACGGCAGCGGAGTGAGGAGCAGGCGGTGATGGGTTTCGTCGCGGACCACCTCGCCACACTCGCTGCTGATGACCACCGAACGTCGCCTCGGCTCGGGGCGCCGCTCTGGGAGGCTTTTTCGTGAACGACCACAGTGACAAGCAACGACGCGGTGAGCCCTCGTGGCCGACCGGGGAGGACCCGGATAGCGGGATGGCTGAGCAGCCGGAGGAGCGCACGGGCTTCTGGAGCCCGCTGTGGGAAGAAGAGGAAGCGGGCAAGGCCAAGGGTGGCCAGGCCGCTGGACGTGGGCAGGGTCACCCTGGCGACCCGCCTTCCGGCGGGCCGGGCGCACCCGGTCGTGGCGGTACATCCGGTCCCGGCAACGC
Organism: Actinomycetota bacterium; assembly: GCA_030857905.1. Taxonomy (GTDB): domain Bacteria; phylum Actinomycetota; class Actinomycetes; order Mycobacteriales; family Pseudonocardiaceae; genus Actinokineospora. The sequence continues at coordinate 159 of JALZNB010000151.1, read as the reverse complement.
TCCAGGTCCCGGCAACGCTCCCGGCCCTGGCGGCTCACCCGGTTCGGGCGGTGCCCCTCCCGGCGGTGCTCCCGGTGGCGGTGTCCCCGGTTCCGGCGGTGTCCCGGGTGGCGGTCAGCCCGGCGGTGGTCGGGGGCGGCCAGGTCCAGAGGGTGGAGC
>JALZNB010000244.1 GCA_030857905.1 Actinomycetota bacterium | reverse complement strand
AGCCTGCACGGCGTGGGCATCCCCGCGTGCATCGGCACCGGCGAGGCCGCGGCCCGGCGTGTCGCTGCCCACCTGCGCGCGCCCGCCGCCCGCTGAGAATGACACGATAGGTGCCATGGCCCGCCTGAACTACAGCGAACTCAACGACAGCATCCGCTACACCATGTGGTCGGTTTTCCGCGTCGAACCCGGTCGGCTGCCCGACGACCGCGGCACCGCGGCGACCGAGACCACCGGCTACCTCGACGCCCTCGACGACAAGGGTGTCGTGGTGCGCGGCGTGTACGACCTCGCGGGCCTGCGCGCGGACGCCGACTACATGATCTGGTGGCACGCCGAGGAGATCGAGTCGCTCCAGGCGGCGTACACCGGTTTCCGGCACACCGCGCTCGGGCGGGCGTCGACTCCGGTGTGGAGCCAGGTCGCGCTGCACCGGCCCGCGGAGTTCAACCGCAGCCACATCCCCGCGTTCCTGGCGGGGGAGGAGCCGCGCAAGTACATCTGCGTCTACCCGTTCGTCCGGTCCTACGAGTGGTACCTGCTGCCCGACGACGAGCGCCGCAAGATGCTCGCCGACCACGGCAAGGAAGCCCGCGACTACCCGGATGTCCGGGCCAACACGGTCGCCTCGTTCGCCCTCGGCGACTACGAGTGGATGCTGGCCTTCGAGGCCGACGAACTGCACCGCATCGTCGACCTGATGCGCCACCTGCGCGGCACCGAGGCCCGACTGCACGTGCGCGAGGAGATCCCGTTCTACACCGGAACCAAGGTGGTCCCGGCGGAACTGGTCACCAACCTGCCCTGATCGTCCCGTGTGGACAGTCCTCGCGAAACGGTGGTCCACCGGGCTGATGGACCACCGTTTCGTCTCGTCGGGACTTGCCGAGTGCGTCGGCTCGGACACGGCTAACAGACCGGTGCCGCGTTCGTGACCAGCGATTCACTCGATCGCGCCGTCGAATCGCGCGCGCTGTCGGTGGGTGGGGTTAGGTTCTGCCACGTCGTCAGTCCACACGATCGCGGAGGTATGTCATGGTGACCAGGAACAGCGCCTGGCCTGCGGGAACACCCTGCTGGGTCGACCTGGGGGCCGAGGTGGCGAAGGCTGTCTCGTTCTACTCGGAACTGTTCGGATGGGAGGCCCAGGTGGGTGGCCCGGAGACCGGCGGCTACGCCCAGGCCAGGTTCGGCGGCCTCGCGGTGGCGGGTATCGGTCCGCTGATGGATTCGTCCCAGCCGTCCGCGTGGACCACCTATCTGGCCTCCGACGGCATCGAGGCCGATGTCGCCAAGATCAGGGCGGCGGGTGGCCAGGTGATCATGGACGCGATGGACGTGATGGAGTTCGGCCGGATGGCCATCGCCATCGACCCCACGGGCGCGGGCTTCGGCCTGTGGCAGTCGGGCACGCATACGGGGTTTGAGCTCGCCAACGAGCCCGCGTCGGTGTGCTGGAACGAGCACATGAGTGCCGACATCGAGGCAGGCAAACGCTTTTACGCCGAGGTGTTCGGCTATCACTTCCAGGACGTCGCGCCCGAGTACGTCACCTTCAGCCTCACCGAGGGCGGGGACGCGATCGGTGGCATGGGCGTGACCGGCGAGGGCCAGGCGGCGTGGCACACCTACTTCACCGTCGACGACGCCGACGCGACCGTCGCCAAGGTTCGGGAACTCGGTGGGACGGTCACCGCCGCCGCCGAAGACACCGACTTCGGCCGTATGGCGGGCGTCACCGACGACCAGGGCGCCGGTTTCAAGGTCATCGAGGTCCCGGCCGCGTCGTGAGAATCACGCCGACCGCGCCGCTCGGGTTCGAGCGGCGCGGCGTGGCGTGGTGCCGGTCGAACCGGCGCTCAGCCTCGCCGCCACCAGCGGCGCCGAGGGGCGGCGAGTTCCCCGCGTTCGACAAGCCAGTGGCGAAAGTTCTCGGCGTCGGTTCGCGCCCGGGTCCCTGCCAGGCGGGGGTCCCCCCGTGCGTACTCGGCGAACAGTGCGGGAAAGCGTTCGCCGAGTTCTCCCACGTCACCGAGCATCTCCACCACTCGTCGCCGCTTGGCCAGTAGCGCGGCGGCCTCCACTCGCACGGCTGTCGGGTCGAACCCGGCGGGCACTGGACCGCCTACCAGC
>JALZNB010000223.1 GCA_030857905.1 Actinomycetota bacterium | reverse complement strand
ACTGGTCACCTCCCGAGCAGGTGGGACGCAAGGCGATCGCGGTCAACCTCGCCGACATCGCCGCCATGGGCGCGGTGCCGACCGCGGTCGTGGTGGGCATCGCCTGCCCCCGCGACACCCCGGTTTCGGTCGTGGACGCGCTCTCGGCGGGCATGTGGCACGAGGCCAGACGGGCCCACGTCGGCATCGTCGGCGGGGACATGGCCAGCTCCGACACCCTTGTGATATCTGTCACCGCGCTGGGAGACCTCGAAGGCCGGGCGCCGGTCACCCGAAGCGGTGCGCGCCCCGGCGACATCGTCGCGGTCGCGGGACGCCTGGGGTGGAGCGCCGCCGGACTGGCGGTGCTGGGACGGGGCTTCCGGTCACCGGTCAGCGTCGTCGGCGCCCACCGGGCGCCGGAACCGCCCTATCCGGCCGGACCGCAGGCCGCCGAGTCCGGCGCCACGTCGATGATCGACGTCTCCGACGGGTTGCTCGCCGATCTCGGGCACATCGCCGTGGCGTCCACTGTGGCCATCGACGTGCGGACGGATCTGATCGAGGTCCATCAGCGGCTGATCGATGTGGCGTCGGCTCTGGGGGCCGATCCGCGGCACTGGGTGCTCACCGGGGGTGAGGATCACGCGTTGGCCGCGACTTTCCCGGATCCGGCTTTCGTGCCCGAGGGATGGCGAACCATTGGAACCGTCGGCCACGGGAGCGGGGTAACCGTGGACGGGTCTGTTTATGAGGCTGTTTCCGGGTGGCAGCATTGGCGTTAGTCGGTGCGTATCGATATCGACGGAATCTCCAGGAGGACGTGTGCCCGTCTACGCGCTCGGCGAGTTGACGCCGTCGATTCACCCCGATGCCTACGTGCACCCCGACGCGACGGTCATCGGGGCGGTGACGGTGCACGCGTGGGCCTCGGTGTGGCCGCAGGCCGTGCTGCGGGGTGACTACGGCACCATCGAGATCGGGGAACGCACCAGCGTGCAGGACGGGACTGTCATCCACTGCACCGAGTATCACCCCGTTCGCGTCGGAAGTGACTGCGTGATCGGGCACAACGCGCACATCGAGGGTGCCACGGTCGGCGACCGGTGCATGATCGCGTCGGGATCGGTGTTGCTCAACGGGTCCGTGGTCGAGGACGGCGCGATCCTGGGGGCGGGCGCCGTCGTGTCGTTCAACGGGTTCATCCCGGCCCGATCGATGGCGCTCGGGGTTCCGGCGAAGGTCCGGGAGGGGCACGTCGTCCCGGAGGACATGACCTCCGGGATCGTCGCGAAGTACGTGGCGAACATCGAGGTGTACCGGGCGGGACTGCGTCGGCTGGACTGAGTAGGGTTCTCCGGCGTGGCACGACCGTTGACTGACATCGTCGAATCCGGCTGGGCGCAGGCGTTGGCGCCCGTCGAGGACAAGATCGCCGCTATGGGCGACTTCCTGCGGGAAGAGATCGCCGCGGGGCGAACCTACCTGCCCGCCGGGGAACATGTGTTGCGCGCTTTTCAGCAGCCGTTCGCCGATGTGCGGGTGTTGATCGTCGGGCAGGACCCGTATCCGACGCCCGGGCACGCCGTGGGACTCTCCTTCTCCGTCGCTCCCGATGTGCGGCCGATTCCGAAGAGCCTGATCAACATCTACAAGGAGTACACCGAGGATCTCGGGCATCCGTTGCCCAGCAACGGTGATCTCACCCCGTGGGCCGAACACGGCGTGCTGCTGCTCAACCGCGCGCTGACGGTCGCCCCCGGCAAGTCCAACGCCCACCAGGGCAAGGGGTGGGAGGACGTCACAGCCCAGGCGATCACCGCCCTCGTCGAACGCGGTGGGCCACTGGTGGCGATCCTGTGGGGCCGCAACGCCCGCAACCTCAAGCCGATGCTGGGCGCGGTGCCCGCGATCGAGTCCGCACACCCCAGTCCGCTCTCGGCGCACGCGGGCTTCTTCGGCTCACGCCCGTTCAGCCGGGCCAACGCGCTGTTGGTCGAGCAGGGCGCCGAGCCGATCGACTGGAAGCTGGCCTGATTCGGCGCACTCGCCCGAGCTGTGACTCCATGCCCCGGCTTCGGTCAAGGTTGGTCATCGTCTGAGTAGTGCGGGCGGTGGCGTCTGGAGCAACTGTCGCGGCACGCGTGTGATTGGCGTTCACCTGATGTCGCGTAATCACTAGCGTTCCTGTGCGTGCGGGGGAGACGCGATCTGGTACTGGTGGCCTCGGGTGCCGCCGTGTCGTTGTTCGGAACCGCGCTCACGCTGATCGTGCTGTTGTTGCACGTCAAGCACTTCGGGCCGTACGCGGTGATGGCGGTCCTCATCGCCGAGTTCGTGCCGGTGTCGCTCGGCGCGCCGCTGGCCGGCCTGCTGGTCGACCGACTGCCCAACCGACGACTGATGATCATCGGCCAGTTGGTGCAGGCGATCGCCGTGGTCGGGGTGATGGCGGCGCTGAGTTCGCTGCCGTTGCTGTTGATCGCGCTCGTGGTGCTGGGTTGCGGCACGGCGGTGGTCAACCCGGCGGCGTCCGCGCTGGTGCCGGTGGTCTGCGGCGAGGAGGACGCGGCGCGCGGCTACGCCTGGGTGGCGGGTGCGCGCGGGTTCGGGATGCTCGCCGGATCGGCCGCCGGTGGGCTGCTCGTGGCCGCCCTGGGGACGCGGGACACGCTGTTGATCGACGCCTGCACCTACGTGGCGCAGGCGTCCCTGCTGACCCTGGTCCGCGCCGAACGCGACCCGCGCGGCAAGGCCGCCGCCCGGCGGCCAGGCGACGCGACCGCGGGCCTGCGTCACCTCGTCGCCGATCCGGTGCTGCGGGTCGCGGTCGGCAGTCTGGCGGTGGCCAACGCCGGGGTGATGTTCGCCGACGTGGCCAACGTCTTCTACGTGACCGACGTCCTCGGCGGTGGCGCGGCCACGTTGGGGCTACTGCACGCCTGTTGGATGGTCGGCGTGCTCGTCGGCGCCAGGGTGGCGATGTCGCTCAGATCCGAACGCGCCTTGCTGACCGGGTTGGGGGCGGCCTGTTGCGTGATGGGTTCGGCGATGCTGCTGCCCTCGGCGTTCCCGTTCACGGCGTTGCTCGGCGTGGGCTACGTCCTCGGTGGCGCGGCCAACGGCGTGCAGAACGTGGCGAATCAGGGGCTGGTGCGGTCGCGGACACCGGAGGCGTTGCGGGGGCGGGCGTTCGCCGCCGCCGGGGCTGTGTTGGTCGGGTCGAACATCCTGGGCACCGTGTTGGGCGGCGCGGTGGTCACCCTTGTCGGTCCGCGCTGGACGTTCGGGATCGCCGGGGTGGCCGCGCTGGTGGCCGGGCTGGCCGCGCTGCGGGTCCTGCGCGCTGCGGGTACGACAAAACCGGCACCGATGACCTGAGTCACCGGCGCCGGTCGAGTGGCTTGAGGGTCCGCGTCAGCCGCGGACGACCTTGCCCGCCTTGATGCAGGACGTGCACACGTTGAGGCGCTTGCGCTGAGAAATGCCCAGCTTCGCGTGCACGGTCTGGATG
>JALZNB010000215.1 GCA_030857905.1 Actinomycetota bacterium | reverse complement strand
ACGCGCTCGCCGAGCACGCCGCCCGACTGCGGGCCGAGGGTGCGCTGCCCCCGCCGCGCAAGACCAAGCGCGCGCGCCGCTAGTGCCGCGCTAGCACAGTGACCACAGCCGGTCGCCGTGGTCGACTGTCCACTCCCAAGGTGGGCCGTCGACCGCGGCGCCGGTCGGTTTCCGGATTCGCGCACGGGCATCGGTGGTCATCCCAGCAATGTCTGCTCGTGGCGGACACCGGAGGTCTGTGATGTTCCCGAGCCACCGCACGCGCAGGTTGCGCCGCACGCCCGCCCTGCGGCGGCTGGTCAGTGAGACCACCGTGCGACCGAACCAGCTCGTGCTGCCGATGTTCGTCAAGGAAGGCGCCACCGCGCCCGTCCCGATCAGCAGCATGCCCGGCGTCGTGCAACACACCCGTGACACGCTGCGCAAGGCGGCGGTCGACGCGGTCCAGGCGGGTGTCGGCGGCATCATGCTCTTCGGTGTGCCGATGACCAGGGACGCGGTCGGTTCCGGCGGCGTCGACCCGGACGGCATCCTGAACTCGGCGCTGCGCGACCTGCGCTCCGAACTCGGCGACGACACTGTCCTGATGTCCGACCTGTGCCTCGACGAATTCACCGACCACGGCCACTGCGGTGTACTCGACAGCCAGGGGCGGGTCGACAACGACGCGACCCTGGCCGTCTACGCCGACATGGCCATCGCCCAGGCCGAGGCGGGTGCCCACCTCGTCGGCCCCAGCGGCATGATGGACGGCCAGGTGGGTGTCGTCCGCGAAGCCCTCGACGCGGCGGGTCACACCGACACCGGGGTGCTCGCCTACTCGGCGAAGTACGCCTCAGCGCTGTACGGCCCGTTCCGCGAGGCCGTCGAATCGCAGCTCACCGGCGACCGGATGACCTACCAGCAGGACCCGGGCAACGGTCGGGAGGCACTCCGCGAAGTCGCCCTCGACCTGGCTGAGGGCGCCGACCTGGTGATGGTCAAACCGGCCATGGCCTACCTGGACGTCATTCGCGCGGTCGCCGAGATCTCCGATGTTCCGGTCGCCGCCTACCAGGTCTCCGGTGAGTACGCCATGATCGAGGCCGCCGCCGCGAACGGCTGGCTCGACCGTCGTCGCATGGTCCTCGAATCGCTCACCTCGATCCGTCGGGCGGGCGCCGAGATCGTCCTCACCTACTGGGCGGCCGAAGCCGCCACCTGGCTCCGCGAAGGCTGACCGTCGTCCGGTCTGTCGCGCACACGCAGGTATGTTGCGGTGCGTGAGCAGCGCTGAGGACGAGGGCCCCGTCATGCCGACCGCCGACGAGGCTGCCGCCGGTGAACAGCGGGCCGACGTTCCTCGGGTGGTGCACGTGTCGGCCTGGATGTGGGTGGCGGGCGGGGTTGTCGGGCTGGTGGGGGCGATCTTGTTCTTCGCCAACCGCGACCGGCTGGTCGAGGCGACCCTGGCGCAGGACCCGCAGGTGACAGCCGCGAAGCTGGCGCAGATCGCATCCGGGCTGTCCTGGTGGCTGTTGCTCGGATCGATCATGTTTCTCGGACTGTTCGTGCTGCTCGCCCATCAGGCGCGGCGCGGGACCCGCAAGGCCCGCAGGCTGTTGGTGACCGTCGGCATCTTCGCCGCGTTCTTTCAGTACATGGTGGGCAGGCTCGGCTTCTACGGCTTGTTCGGACTTGTCAGCACGTTGTTGATCGTGGTCGCCGCCGCGCTGATGTATGCCCCTGCCGCCAAGCGGTTCTACGCCGACAACGGTGAGCGGTGACCGAGGGGCCGGTGCTCTACGCCGAGCCGGGGTCGAGTTGGTGGCCGGTCCTGTGGGGACCTGTGTTCTGCGGGGTCGGCGCGATCGTCGAAGCCGCCACCGGGCCGGTGCACGGGTTCGCGTGGGTCGTCCTCGGCGTCGCACTCGCCGGGATGAGCGCGGCCTGGGTCAACGCTCGACGCCGCGTGTGTGCGGTGTCGGTGACGCCGGAGAACCTGAGACAGGGCCAGGAGGAGCTGCCGGTCGCCCGGATCGCCCGGGTCGTCGACGTCGGGGCGCCGGTAGGGGCCAAGGTGCTCGGCGGGGGCTGGACGGCGCCGAAGAAGATGACCGACGTACCACTGGAGTTGACCGACGGCTCGGTCGTGCTGGGGTGGGCCAGGGACCCGGCCGCTCTGGTGGCCGCGCTGCGCCCACTGGTCGAGAAAGGGTGACCTCGATGCCGCATTCGAAATTCCCGCCGCCTACTCCGCCGATCGACGAACAACCCAAGCCGGTCCGGCCCGCCGGAGTCGACACCGCTTTCCGGCTGACTCTCGCCGGGCTCGCCATCGGCGCGATCGGCTCCGTGATCCGATTGCTGTTCGATGACGCCTGGGTCAATTCGACGGTCCGCCGGTTCCTCGCCGACTCCGCGACCGTCGTTTCCGAAGCCGACACCCAGCGGCTGATCAGTGTGTTCTCGGGCGCGGGTGTCGTCGGTGTGCTGCTGGTGACGGGCGTATTCGTGCTGGTCGCGGTGAAGATGCGGGCCGGTCGCAACTGGGCGCGGATGACCCTCGCCGTGTTCGCGGTCTACGGCCTGGTCACTTTCCTGAACTCGGTCGCGGCCGTCGGCGCCGCCCTCGATCTGACGTGGAACCTGGCCGAAGCGGCATTCCGCGCCGCCGCGGTGGTCTACCTCTTCCGACCGGACACCGCCGAATTCTTCGGCAAGGGTAAACGAGCACGGTAATTACCCGTTTCAGGGTGCGTGCACCGGTCGGAACCAATAACTTCGTTCCCATGACGACCAGTGGACCCGGTCCCCAGCCGAACGACCCCTTCGAGCCGATGCCCGCGGCACCGCCGATAGACGAGCGCTCGATGCACCAGACCCCCGCCCGCCCCAAACACGTCGACACCGCGTTCACCCTGTGGATCGCGAGCGCCGCGCTGTCGCTCATCGTCGGCATCCTGACCTTCGTGATCGGCCGGGACGCCGCGCGCGACGGTGCGCGCAAGGCGTTGGAAGACTCGGGCGGGTCCTTCACCGAGAACGATGTCGAGACCGCCGTCACCGTGGCGATCACCTTCACCGCCGTGATCGCCCTCATCTTCTTCGGTCTCTACCTGCTCTTCGCGTACAAGATGCGCGCGGGCCGCAACTGGGCCCGCATCGTGCTGGCGATCCTCGGCGTCATCGGCCTGATCATGTCCGTGCTGAGCCTGGTCTCCGGCGGAGACGCGTTCAGCATGATCATCAATGTCATCCAGATCGCACTGGTCGGCGCGGCGATCTACTTCATGTTCACCAAGGAGGCCACCGCCTACTTCGATAGCGCGAAGCGGGCTGCCTGACCGTCGTCGACCGCCGGTGGGGCGATCCGCCCCACCGGCGATCCGGCATGAGAGGGTGACGGCCGTGACAGCAGCCGAGATCGACGCCGACGAGTCCGGTCTGAGCTGGCCGGAGCCTGTCCGCGGGGCCAATCAGCCCTGGCGCGCGGGCGTCGCCGCCGTCGAGGTCGTGATCGCGGGTCTGCTGTTCTGGCTCGCGTCGTGGCTGTGGTCCGAGGGCACGGTGTTCGTCGCCGAGGTGGCGGGCAGGCCGGACCTGTCCTTCGAGCAGTACCAGGGTTCCTGGCTCGCGGCCGCGCTGGCCGTTGCCACCCTCGCCGCCATACTCCTGCTCGACGCGCTGCGTCAGCTCGCCCTCGCCGTGCGCACCCGGTCCCGCTGAGCCCGATCACCGCGGTGTTCCGGTCACCGCGATGGGCGTGAGCGCGACCACTCACCGCGATTTGGAAGACTGGGGACGTGACACCTGAAGTCCTCCCCGCCCACGTCCGAGCCTCCGCCGCGCTGTTCGCGCGTGCCAAGGCGGTCACCCCTGGCGGGGTCAACTCGCCCGTCCGCGCGTTCTCCTCGGTGGGGGGCACACCGCGGTTCATGGTCAGTGGCGATGGGCCGTACCTCTGGGACGCCGACGACAACCGCTACGTCGACCTCGTGTCGTCGTGGGGGCCGATGATTCTCGGCCACGCGCACCCGGCCGTGGTCGACGCGGTGCGCACGGCGGCGGGCAACGGTCTGTCGTTCGGCACGCCGACCTCGGGTGAGATCGACCTGGCCGAGGAGATCATCCGTCGGGTCGCGCCGGTCGAGCGGGTACGCCTGGTCAACTCGGGGACCGAGGCGACGATGAGCGCCATCCGACTCGCCCGGGGGTTCACCGGGCGCAGCCGGATCGTCAAGTTCGCGGGTTGCTACCACGGCCACGTCGACGCGCTGCTCGCCGAGGCGGGCTCCGGCGTCGCCACACTCGGCCTGCCCACGACGCCGGGTGTGACGGGCGCGCAGGCCGAAGACACGATCGTGCTGCCCTACAACGACATCGATGCGGTCCGTGCCGCCTTCGCCGAGCACGGCCAGAGCATCGCGGCGGTGATCACCGAGGCCGCCGCGGGCAACATGGGCGCGATCGCGCCGCTCGCCGGGTTCAACGCGGGCCTGCGCGAGGTGACCCGCGAGCACGGCGCGCTGCTGATCATGGACGAGGTGATGACCGGCTTCCGCGTGTCGGCGGCCGGTTGGTACGGCATCGAGCCGGTCGATGCCGACCTGTTCACCTTCGGCAAGGTCATGTCCGGCGGCCTGCCCGCCGCCGCGTTCGGCGGCCGCGCGGAGATCATGGCCGCGCTCGCCCCGTCGGGGCCGGTCTACCAGGCGGGCACGCTCTCGGGCAATCCGGTCGCGGTCGCCGCCGGGCTCGCCACGCTGCGCGCCGCCGACGAGTCGGTCTACCAGGCGCTCGACGCCAACGCGGCCCGCCTGGGTGCCCTGTTCACCGAATCGCTGACCGCGGCGAGCGTGCCGCACCGGGTGCAGTTCGCGGGCAACCTGGTCAGCGTGTTCTTCACCGAGGAACCGGTCATCGATTTCGCGGGGGCCAAAGCCGCGCAGACCTGGCGTTTCCCGGCGTTCTTCCACGCCATGCTCGACAATGGCGTCTACCCGCCGCCGAGCGCCTTCGAGGCGTGGTTCGTCAGTGCGGCGCTGGACGAGACCGCGTTCACCGAGATCGCGGCCGCCCTGCCGCATGCCGCCGCGGCCGCCGCCGCGGCCAAGGAGCCAGCGTGAGCACCACGATCGTGCACTTGATCCGTCACGGTGAGGTCAACAACCCGACCGGCATCCTCTATGGCCGCATCGCGGGTTTTCGCCTGTCCGCGGCGGGGGAGCGGCAGGCGCTGACGGTGGCCGAGCACCTGCGCGACCACGACATCACGCACGTGGTCGCGTCTCCGCTGGAGCGGGCCCAGCAGACCGCGACGCCCATCGCGGCGTCGCACCGCCTGGACCTGGCGACCGACGACCGGCTCATCGAGTCCGCCAACGTCTTCGAGGGCCAGAAGGTCTCCGTCGGCGACGGCGCCCTGCGCTCGGTGCGCAACTGGCCGCACCTGCGCAACCCGTTCACCCCGTCCTGGGGTGAGCCGTACATGACCATCGCCCACCGGATGCTCGCCGCGGTGCACCGCGCGCGCGCCAACGCCGAGGGCCACGAGGCGGTGTGCGTGTCGCACCAACTGCCGGTGTGGACGATCCGGCGCTACCTGGAGGGCAAACGCCTGTGGCACGACCCGTCGCGCCGCCAATGCTCCCTCGCCTCGCTGACCAGCCTCCATTTCGAGGACGAACGCCTGGTGGCGATCCGCTACACCGAACCAGTGGGCGCCAGCGACCCGAAGAAGACGGGCGCGTGATGCGCGGCCCGCTGGTGGCGGTCCTCGCGGGCGTCCTCGCGCTGTCGGCCTGCTCGTCCGGCAAGGACGCGGTGGCCTCCGGTACGGAATTCGTGTTCGTCTCACCGGATGGCAAGACCGACATCACCTACGACGGCGCCGACCGCAAGTCCCTCGGCGAGCTGTCGGGATCGGACCTGATGGACGAGACCAAGCAGATCAAGCTCTCGGACTACCGGGGCAAGGTCGTCGTGCTCAACGTCTGGGGCCAGTGGTGCGGGCCGTGCCGGACCGAGGCGCCGGAGCTGCAGAAACTCCAGGACGAGCAGCCCGGGGCCCAAGTCCTCGGCATCAATGTGCGCGACTTCCAGCGCAGCGAACCACAGGACTTCATGAAGGACCGGGACCTGACCTACCCGTCGATCTACGACCCGCCGGGCCGCTCTCTCCTCGCCCTTCGCGGGTATCCGCGCGCCGTCGTCCCCGCCACTTTCATCATCGACAAGGAAGGCCGGGTCGCCGCCGCCTTCATGCGTGAGCTTCTGGCCGCCGACCTCACTCCCGTTGTCGAGCGTGTGGCCAAGGAGTAGGCCGTGGATGTGAGCCGCGCCGCCCGATGGCGGCACTGCTCACCGCCTCGGAACGCGTACTCCTTACCCTGACCCGGTGGACCCGACAGCCCTCGCCACCTCTGGCCCCCTCATTCTGGCCAGCGGTGTCGCGCTCTTGGCCGGGATCGTCTCCTTCGCTTCCCCGTGCGTGGTCCCGCTCGTTCCCGGTTATCTCGCCTACCTGGCCGCTCTAGTCGGCGCCGAAGCTCCAGCCGTCGACTCCGACGAAGCCCGTAAGCAAGGCCGTTATCGGGTCTTAGGCGCAGTTGCGCTCTTCGTGCTCGGCTTCACTGTCGTCTTCGCTGCGGGGCTCGGTGGCATCGTCTGGCTGGCCGACTCACTTCTGCTCAACCAGGACGTCCTGCAACGCGTCGGCGGTGTCCTCACTATCGCGATGGCGTTGGTGTTCATCGGACTCGTGCCGGTGATGCAGAAAGAGATCCGCCTCCACAAAGTGCCGCGCATGGGTCTTGCGGGAGCGCCCATCCTCGGCGGCATCTTCGGTCTCGGCTGGACACCGTGCATCGGCCCCACTCTCGCCGGTGTCCTGTCCCTGGCCAGCGCGACCGGCGGCAACGCGGCGCGCGGGTTCTTTCTGGTGTTCGTCTTCTGCCTGGGGCTGGGGGTGCCGTTCCTGCTGGTCGCGCTCGGGTTGCGGTGGGCAGTTCGGGCGACGACCTGGGTGCGCAGGCACGGCCGCGCCGTCCAGCTCACCGGTGGCGGACTGCTGCTGGTCGTCGGGATTCTGCTGGTCACCGGGTATTGGGGCGAAATGATGTCCTGGATTCAGAACACCGTCGTCACCGACTTCACGCCGTCGCTGTGAGCCGGGCCTACGCGTTCGTGCGCAACACTTGGCGCGGCCTGACGTCCATGCGCACCGCACTGGTGTTGTTGTTCCTCCTCGCGCTGGCCGCGATGCCAGGGGCGTTGCTGCCGCAACGATCGCTGAATCTGCCCAACGTCAACACCTACATCGCGGCGAACGGTTGGTGGGGTCGACTGCTCGACCGGCTCCAGTTCTTCGACGTCTACGCCAGTGTCTGGTTCTCCGCGATCTACCTGATGCTGTTCGTCTCGCTGGTCGGCTGTCTGGTTCCGCGCACGTTCGAATACGCCAAGGCGCTGCGGGCCAAGCCCGTGCTGACCCCGCGCAACCTCGTCCGCCTGCCCCACCACGACACCGCGTCCACCGAGGCGTCCGCCGACGAGGTGATCACCTCCGCCCGGCGGCGTCTGCGCGGGTGGCGGATGGTCGAGCGCGCGGAGGCCGACGGCGCGCGCAGCATCAGCGCTGAACGCGGCTACCTGCGTGAGACGGGCAATCTCGTCTTCCACTTCGCCATGCTCGGCCTGATCGTCGCCCTCGCGGCAGGCAAGATGGTCAACTACGAGGGCCAGGTCATCGTGGTGGCCAACGGCTCGGAGTTCTGCAACGCGGGCACTCTCGGCTACGACTCGTTCCGCCCAGGGTTGCGAGTGGACGGCACCGACCTCAACCCGTTCTGCGTGCGGGTCAACGACTTCACCGCGAGCTACCTGCCCAACGGTCAAGCCGAGCGGTTCAGCGCGGGCATCGACTACCAGTCCGGCGCAGACCTGGAGACCAACACCTGGCGCCCGTACGAACTGGAGGTCAACAGTCCACTGCGCACAGCGGGCGACCGGATCTACCTTCTCGGCCAGGGCTACGCGCCGACCTTCAGCGTCACCTTCCCGGACGGTCAGACGCGCACCCAGACCGTGCAGTGGCGCCCGGTCGACAACCTGACGCTGCTCTCCGAGGGTGCGACCAAATTCGATCCGCCCGGCATCACCGACTCCGAGGAGCGCCGGACCCGGCAGATCGCCGTCACCGGGTTGTTCGCGCCGACGGCGTTCATCCAGGACAAGATCCTCACCTCGCGCTTCCCCGACCTGACCAACCCCGCCGTCGCCATCGACGTCATGCGCGGCGACCTCGGCATCGACTCCGGCCGGGGACAGTCGATCTTCCAGATCGATCAGTCGCTCGTGGACAGCGGCAGGCTCACGCGGGTGGCGCGGGAGAACCTGGAACCGGGCGGCGAGATCGTCCTCGACGACGGCACTAAGATCCGCTTCGACGGCGTCCAGCGCTTCGCCTCGCTCCAGGTCTCGCACGACCCAGCGCAGGTGTGGGTGCTCGCCTTCGCGGTGCTGATGTTCCTGGGCCTCGGCACGTCGCTGATCGTCAAGCGGCGCAGACTGTGGGTGCGTGCCACCCCGGACGGCGATGGCCGTACGGTGGTGGCTGTCGGCGGCCTCGCTCGCACCGACCAGGCGGGGTACGGCGAGGAGTTCAGCAGGATCGTGGCAATGCTGCTCAGCCCCAGAAGGGACCCCTGATGCCGGTCAACGAGACCCTGGCGACCTATAGCGACTGGACTTTTCGCGCCGCCACCCTGATCTACCTGTTCGCCATGATCGGGTACACGATCGAGCAGGCGTTCACCCGTTCGGCGAAGAAGTCCGAGCACAGCAGGCAGCTCGTCGGCGCGGGAGCGCCCGTCACGCCGACGATCGGCCGGATCGAGCACGAGCCGCGACACGACCGTTCGCAGCGGTTCGGGCGCACGGCCGTCGCACTGACCGTGCTCGGGGCCGCACTGCACCTCACCTCGATCGTGTTGCGCGGCGTCGCCACTGGCCGCGCGCCGTGGGGAAACATGTACGAGTACGGCACGGCCACCATGCTGGTCGCCGTCGTCGCCTGGCTCGTGTTGATGCGCAAGTTCGACGTCCGCAGGCTCGGCGCGTTCGTGCTCACCCCGGTCGTCATCCTGATGTTCGTCAGCGGCACCGTGCTCTACACCGAGGCCGCGCCCGTGCAGCCCGCGCTGCGCTCGTACTGGCTGGTCGTCCACGTTTCCGCGGCGATCATCTCCAGCGGCCTGTTCCTGATCCCCGGCGTGTTCAGCGTGCTCTACCTGATCAAGGTCCGCAACGAGGCCGACCCGGCCAGGTTCGCCAGGATCGGCCCCAGGCTCTCGGCATCGGATACCCTCGACCGCCTCGCCTACCGCACCACGATCTTCGCCTTCCCGATCTACACCTTCGGCATCATCTGCGGCGCCATCTGGGCCGAGGCCGCGTGGGGTCGATTCTGGGGCTGGGACCCGAAGGAGACCGTCGCGTTCGTGGCCTGGGTGATCTACGCGGGCTACCTTCACTCGCGGGCGACGGCCGGGTGGCGGGGCAATCGCGCGGCCGTGATCAACTCGCTCGGGTTCGCCATGGTGGTGTTCAACTTGTTCTTCATCAATCTGGTCATCGCGGGCCTGCATTCCTACGCCTGACCCGGCGATTGCTCGTGCGAAGTTGCGTTACCCCCTTCGGTGGGCGGGCCGGTGAGCGACTAACGTCGCAAGCCGAGGTTGTAAAACGCTGGCAGGAGGGGTTTCCGGGGTGACTGGACGCCGAGATGAGCCGGATATGTCCTGGCGGCCGCCGGAGAGCGGCGACAGCAGGGCCGCGCACGACTCGACCGAGGACACCCATGATTTCGGGCCAACGCCCGAGCGCGCCGACGAGGGCACGAACACCGACCCCGCGGCACAGTCGGGACGAGTCGACAGCGGTGAGCTGTACACCGCGAACCCCGGTCAATCCGGGCCGTTCACGGTGAACCCAGGCCAGTCGGGTCCGCACGCGATGCCCCAGGGCCGAGCCGTGTCGCCGGGCCACTCCGGGCCACACAACCCGAATCCGTATGCCGCCAACCCCGGTCAGTCGGGCTCGCACTCGATCGACCCGGCCTACTCGGGTCCGTACGCGGGAAACCCCGGCCACTCCGGTCCACACCCGGGGAATCCGAGCCAGTCCGGGCCGCACTCGACCCAGTACGCGGGCCAATCGCCGTCGGGCCCGTACCCGGTGAACCCCGGCCAACCCGGGCAGTACCCCTACCAGCAGGCCGGTTCCGGTGCGCCGCGCGGGGTTCCCAGCAACCACGCGGGCGGCGACGACCTGTCCTCGGCCCGGCTGCTCAAGCAAACCAAGCGTGCTCCGCAGTCGGGTTGGCGCAAGGCCGTGTACGTGGCCAGCGGCCACCTGATCAACGTCGGCGAGAGCCCGGGGGACCTCCGCAGGCGTGAGCTGATCGGCCGGGTCAACCAGCCGCTGCGCGGTTGCTACAAGATCGCCATGCTCAGCCTCAAGGGCGGTGTCGGCAAGACGACGACCACCACGACGCTCGGCTCCACGTTCTCGTCGCTGCGCGGCGACCGGGTCATCGCGGTCGACGCCAACCCCGACCGCGGCACGTTGAGCCAGAAGATCCCGCTGGAGACCACGGCCACCGTTCGCCACCTGCTGCGCGACGCGGACCGCATCCGGCGCTACAGCGACATCCGCGCGTACACCTCGCAGGGGCCGAGCAGGCTGGAAGTCCTGGCCAGTGAACAGGACCCCGCTGTTTCCGAGGCCTTCAGCGAGGAGGACTACCGGCGCACGGTCACCCTGCTGGAGCACTTTTACAACATCGTCCTGACCGACTGCGGTACCGGTTTGATGCACTCGGCGATGAAGGGTGTCCTGGACATCGCCGACTCCCTGGTCATTGTCTCGTCGGGGTCGGTCGACGGTGCCCGAAGCGCGTCGGCCACGCTCGACTGGCTCGACGCGCACGGCTACCGCGATCTGGTCGCCCGTTCGGTCGCGGTGATCAACTCGGTTCGGCCGAAGTCCGGTTCGGTGGATCTGGACAAGCTCGCCCAGCACTTCAGGTCGCGCTGCCGCGCGGTGTGCCGGATACCGTTCGATCCGCACCTGGAAGAGGGCGCCGAGATCGAACTCGACCGACTCGCCCCGGAGACTCGGCTGGCGCTGCTCGAAATGGCCGCGACCGTGGCCGACGACTTCCCGAACGATCTCCACCGCGTCCACTAGACGATCGATGCCTCTGGCGCGGAGGCTGGAACTAGTCGTGTGCGAGCCTGCCGGTCAACGCGACGGCGATCGGCAGGCCGCCCAGGGGTGGGAGGGCCCTAGGACGGGCCCTCTTCGCCCTCTCGCTTGCGCTTGTCCAAACCGCGCAAGAACTCCGGATCGTCGTCGGGGGCGAGCCTCGTCGTACGCGGCGAACTTTCCGCTGTGCGGACTCCGAACGCCCGCCACAGCAGTACGGCGACGGTGAGCGCGCCGATCGCGCCGAGCAGGTACAACATCGAAGCCACCTCCGAACACGTTGATGTCCGAGGTTAGCCGCTTTGTCGGGTTCTCGGGTGACAAGGGTCAGACGCGATCGCCCGCCTCGGTGGTGAGTTCGGCCAGCAGGCTCTTGACCTCGGACTCCCGGAAGCGGCGGTGGCCGCCGGGGGTGCGGATGGAGCCGATGCGGCCCGCGGTGGCCCAGCGGGTCACCGTCTTGGGGTCGACTCGGAACAGGGCGGCGACCTCGCCTGGGGTCAGCAGCCGCTCTCCGACGTGCGCAACAGTCACTTCGCGTCTCCTTGGCTTGTCGAGCGTCGTGCCGAATGTGGTACGCGCGTCTCGGTAAACCAGGAGCATCGTGGCATCTCGCCCGTCAGGTACTCGAACGGTTGCCTGATAGTAAAGAGGTAGTAAGGGACAAATCGGCCTGTTCGGACAGCGGACAGGGGACCCGTACGCTGCCCGTCGTGGATACAGTCGATCGCCGCATCATCGCGGCGTTGCGCACGAATGGCAGGGTGACCTACGCAGACCTCGGCAGGCAGGTGGGGCTGTCCGCCTCGGCCGTGCACGAACGGGTCGGCAAGCTCGAAGCGGGCAAGGTGATCATCGGCTATCACGCTGTGGTCGATCCGAGGGCTGTCGGGCTCAACGTCACGGCCCTGGTGAGCATCCACCCGACCGACACCGCGGACGACGAGGACGTCGCCGACGAGTTGGCGAAGCTGCCCGAGGTCGAGTCGTGCTACCGCGTGGCAGGCGACGAGGCGTTCGTGGTCAAGGTGCGGGTCGCCACCGTGGACGACCTCGAACAGACCCTGGGCAGGCTGCGGCGGATCAACGGCATCGCGCGTACCCGCTCGACAGTGGTGCTCTCGACCCGGTTCGAGGGCAGGCCGAACACGGAGGACGAGCAAGAGGCTGCGAATGACCGGAGCGCGGGCTCCGAGTAATCTCGAACGCGTGGAGAAGCCGGGCGCGCGGGTGGGTCGCGACATCGCGCTGTACACCGCCGCCCGGGTCGGCTTGGCCGTCCTGGTGACGCTGGTGTTGCTGTGGTTCGACATCCCGCTGCTGGTGAGCATCGCCATCGCGATCGTCGTCGGCTTCCCGTTGGGGCTGCTGATCTTCCGAGGACTCAACGAACGGGTCACCGCCGGCCTCGCCGAGCGGGGCGCCCAGCGCACTGACGAGCGTGACCGGCTGCGGTCGGAACTGCGTGGTGAGCCGGCGCCGGGGGGAACCGATGACCTCGGTCGACCGGTATAGCGCGAAGACGAGGGCCTGGGTGTGCCAGGCCATCCGCGTTATCGAGGCCGACGCCAACCGCAGCGTCGACACGCATCTGCTGTCGTTCCCGCTGCCGGTGGAGTGGAACGTGCGGCTCTACCTCAAGGACGAGTCGACCCACCCCACCGGCTCGCTCAAGCACCGGCTGGCCCGCTCGCTGTTCCTCTACGCCCTGTGCAACGGCTGGATCATCGAGGGCACGCCGGTGATCGAGGCGTCGTCCGGGTCGACCGCGGTGTCGGAGGCGTACTTCGCCAGGATGCTGGGGCTGCCGTTCATCGCCGTCATGCCGCGCACGACCAGCCGGGAGAAGGTCGAGCTGATCGAGCGGCAGGGCGGCCGCTGCCATTTCGTCGACGAGCCGACCGCGATCTACGCCGAGTCACGCAGGCTCGCCGACGAACTCGACGGCCACTACATCGACCAGTTCACCCACGCCGAACGCGCGACCGACTGGCGGGGAAACAACAACATCGCCGAATCGATCTTTCAGCAGATGGAGCTGGAGCCGCACCCCGAGCCGGACTGGGTCGTGGTCGGCGCGGGCACCGGCGGCACGAGCGCCACCATCGGCCGCTACATCCGCTACCGCGCCCTCGACACCCGGTTGGCCGTTGTCGACCCCGAGAACTCGGTTTTCTTCGCCGGGTGGCGCGACGGTGACTCGACGCTGACCGGTGTGCGCGGGTCGCGGATCGAGGGCATCGGCAGACCACGGGTCGAGCCGTCGTTTCTCCCACGGGTCATCGACCGCATGGTCAAGGTCCCGGACGCCGCATCGATCGCCACGGTCCGCGTCGTCGAATCGGTCCTCGGCCGACGCGTCGGCGGGTCGACGGGCACGAACCTGTGGGGCGCGTTCCAGATCGTCGCCGAACTCCGGGCGAGGGGCCGCGCGGGCAGCCTCGTCACGCTCCTGTGCGATGGCGGCGAACGCTACAACCACACCTACTACGACGACTCCTGGTTGGCCGCACAGGGCATCGAGATCAAGCCCCACGTGGATTTCCTCCAGGAGTTCCTCCGCACCGGCGAGTGGGGAACCTAGCCCGGCCCGCCGTAGTCGGTTCCCGAGTGAGGCGAGAGGACAGCGGGAACGTCATGGAATGCGGGTCACCAGCTCAGGCCACCACATTCGTCGGCTGGTCCAGCCAGACTTCCTGATTTTCGGCGTTCACCGTGAGCCCGAATCGGTTGAGATCCGGCCTGCCCTGCGTGATCCACCACTCGTGCGCCCGTTCCACCTCGTTCCAGAGTCTTCGGGGACCGTGCTGCGCGACAGGATGGGATGTCGCGCCGGGAGTCACCTCGCACCGCGCCCACGACCCGCTGACCTCATCGTGCAGCCTGACGATCAAGTTGTCCTCGTCAACGACCTTGTGGCAGTTCGGCATCCGCAGGCCGACCGCGAACGCGCCAGGCGCGGCGATCAGGTCGTACACCTGGCTGGATGACAAGATCGTCCGGGTCGTGTCAGGGGTGCCTGGCCCGTCACCGTCCCACGGGCATACCCCACCGCGTTGGGCGCGCAGCCGCATGAACGCCAGGATCACCGGGTCGAAGTGTCCGGACGCAGAGCCATTCCCGTCGACGGTGAGCCGGGCGAGCGCGCCATTGTGGTATTCGGTGCCCCACGGGGTCAGGATCTGGCCGTCCGGCGTGGTCTGCTCAATCCACGCATACGGCACCCGCCCTACCGCGCACGTGGCCAGCACCCGGTCATACGGAGCGTTCGGTGGGTGCCCGGCCGCGCCATCTTCGGTGACGACCGTCGGATGGAACCCTGCCTGGGCGAGCGCGGATCGCGCCTGTTCGGCGAGTACCGGGTCCACTTCCACCGTGGTCACCGCATCGGCTCCCAGCCGATCGCACAGAAGCGCGGCCGTCCATCCGGTACCGGTGCCGATCTCCAGTACCCGCATCCCCATCGCGAGGTGGGCAGCGTCCAGCATCGCCACGACGAGAGACGGCTGGCTTGACGAACTGGACGATCGTTCGCCGAGTTGACCGGGTGGGGTGATCCCGTCGTCGACCTGGGTCACTACGGGCGTATCCGCCGCGACAGCGGCGAACCACTGCTCAGGATCGTGTGTTCGGGAGACCGCTCGATACCCGCCGTCTACCGGCATCCAGACCAGCTCAGGCACGAACAGGGCGCGGTCGACCGGTAGCCCCCCGCTTCGGGTAGTTACTGGTTGTTGTCCCATCGCCGCTAGTTCTTCTCGGGGTCCTTCCATTTATCGGGCTGCGGCTGCCCTTGGCCATCGCGGTCATCCTCGTGCTTGCCCGACCTTTTTTCCTCTTTGTCGCCCACAGTGATCACATCTCTCTGACGCAACAACGGGTGATATCACTTACTGTAGTCGTTCGATCTCTTTCCGTCAAAGGAATCGGCACGGCTCGACCAAGGGTCTCGGCTGCGTTCGCATTGGGAAAGCTCTCCGGTGGATTCGGAACCGACATCCGAACGAGACCGTCAACTTCCGACGTATGGGGATCAGTCGTCGTCAGGAGCACCGATGGGTGAGAAGTTCTCGGTCGAACCCGAGCAGCTGCGTGGATACGCGGGCTTGCTCGACCGCAACGCGGGCCATTTCGCGACCATCGAGGCGCACGCCCGCGGCAAGGGGGCTGACACCAGTGGTTTCACCGGTCTGCTGAGTTTGCTGGCCCCGGTCGTCGATGGCGTGGCGGGTCTCTACGGCGAGACGTTGCAGTTCGCCAATCAGAAGTTGGTCAAGGTCAAGGATTCCGTCGAGGCGGCGGCGACGGCCTACGAGCTGGCGGAGGAAGCCGCGAAGAAGCGGGCGGCCTCTGTGGACAGTCAGCGCGGCAACGCGGCGAGTGGCGTTCCGGTTGTCGCCGGGGGTGCCCGATGAGCTTCGCGGATGTGGCGAACCCGTCGACTTCGCTCAACAACAGCGAAACCCTCGACGGTGGGCCGAAAGTCGAGGAGGCCATCGCCGAGGCGGGCGGACAGGTCCAGGTGGTCAACTGGATCTGGGAGCGGGTCACCGGCGAGAACCTGGTCGAGTCGATCATCACCCCGATCACCGGTGACTTCGAGAAGATCGCCATCACCGGCAAGCAGTGGGAGAACATCAGCGACGCGTTGCAGGATGTGCGCGACAACCTCGACAACGGCCTCGGGGAGCTCGACCCGCACTGGGACGGTGAGGCGGCTGGCAAGTTCTCGTTGCTCATCCAGACCGTGTGGACGGTCGGCATCGAGGCCGACGCCCAGGCGGCCAAGCTGGTCGGCACCGCGTTCGCGAAGGTCGCCGAGGCGTCCAAGAAGGCCTGCGAACTCGCGCTGAAGCTCATCAAGAAGCTGGTCAACAAGCTGCTCGAAGCCATCGCGCTGATACCGATCCCGGTCGTGGGCTGGGCTCGCGCGGTCAAGATGGTGATCGACGCGATCGAGATCTACAACGCGGTCATGCAGATCATCCGGGGCGTGCAGTCGATCATCGAGGGCTGCCAGTCGGTCGTGCAGGGCGTCAAGGACCTCGGCAGCGCGCTGGCGAAGATCAAGGATGTCCGCGACCTCAACGACGCCATCAACGTCGGCAACGACGTCTCCGACGCCAACGGCAAGATCAACGACGGCAAGGAGCAGATCGGCTCGGGTGCCAAGGACGTCGGCAAGGGTGGGGTCGGCGTGGCCAAGAACGGTGTCAACGCGGGCGAGCACTACGGCGAATACCGTGACGAACGGTCCGGCGCCGCGAACCCCGGCGGCGACTCGAACGCCGGCAACGGATCAAGGCCCACGCCGGTTCCCGCTGGCAGCAGGTAAGGAAGGTCCACAATGGACAGTACGTGGAAGAGTGTCCCGCTCCGCGAGGCCGAGGTGCGGCTCGACGTCGCGCTCGCCTCGCTGGACGCGACCCTGAATCAGGTCGATGAGCAGTTCGAGCACCGCGAGGAAACCTCGCTGTCCGACGCGGACATCCGCAAGATCGAGGAGCACGCCCGTTCCGCCGACGCGCCACGGGATCTGCGCGAGTTGCAGAAGCGGGTCGACGCCGGGGAGATGACCTGGCGGGACATCACCAGCGGCCGCACGGCCGATGACGAGGGTGTCCGCAGGGCGCTGGAGTCCGGGCTGCCGCAGATGCGGCAGGCGTACACGCTGCTCGAAGAGGGCCATTCGGTCGACGAGGTCATCGAAGCGGGCAAGGTCGCGCGCCGCGACGACGATGACGGCGACAACGTGGTCCTTCGAGACGACGCTTGGTGACACGCGGCCGGGGCCTGATCGTTCTCGCGGGTGCGTTGCCGCTGGTGGTGGTCGCTGCTGACGGTCGCTAGCCGATGGCGAGCGCCGCGGCGGTGAGGGCGGCCCACGCCAGCATCGCGACACCGGTCTGCTTCAACACCGGGATCAGCGCGAGTCCCACCCCGCCACCGAGAACCCGGCGCAGTGCCGGAACCACGATCAGCGCGGCCGCGAACCCGATCGCGCCGAGTGGGACGGCCAAGGTGACCGCGACAGTCACCAGGAACGGGACTGTGATCAGCGCCGTGTAGAGGATGCGCGTCCGAGCCTCGCCGAGGCGTACCGCCAGTGTGCGCTTGCCCGCGACCCGGTCGGTCGGCACGTCCCGCAGGTTGTTGGCGACCAGGACCGCCGCCGAGAACGCGCCCATCGCCACCGCGCCCGCCAAGCCGATCCAGGTGAGTCGACCGGCCTGCACGTACAGCGTGCCCAGCACGGCGACGAGCCCGAAGAACAAGAACACGGCGACCTCGCCCAACCCCGAGTAGCCGTAGGGTTTGTCGCCGCCGGTGTAATACCAAGCGCCCGCGATGCACAGTGCGCCAACGATCAGCAGCCACCAGAACCCGCTGGCCGCGACCAGCGCCAAGCCCGCCGCCGCGCCGAGACCGAAGCACGCGAACGCGGCGAGCCGGACCGCCCTCGGGGTCGCCACCCCCGCGCCGACCAGTCGCAACGGGCCCACACGGTCGGCGTCGGTGCCCCTGATGCCGTCGGAGTAGTCGTTGGCGTAGTTCACCCCGACCTGCAACGCCAACGCCACCACCAGTGCGAGCAGCGACCGCCACCACGAGAACGCGTCCACCAGACCCGCGGCGCCCGCGCCGACCAGGACGGGCGCGACCGAGTTCGGCAGGGTCCGCACGCGTGCGCCCTCGATCCACTCCGCGACTGTCGCCATGGACCTATCTTGGTCGATGGCCACCGAACCTCCGATGGACGCCGCCGTAAGGTCGCTCACTCGGCGGCGAGGTTCGCCCTCGCCCGCCGCGGCCCGGGGATGTGCACGCCGAGCGTGTCGCGAAGGCGCTCCCAGCGGTGTCTCCACTGCTCGGTCTCGCCTCCGCAGGCGAGCACGTACGCCGCGAGCGTCTCCCACCTCGGCAGGTGATCACCGGCCGCCGCCTGGGTCAACGCGGTCTTCGACTTTCCGGTCGCGCTCGACATCGCTTCGTAGTTCGGGGACCCGGCCTTCCGCCGCAACGCCCGCAGATCACACGCGAACGCCTGCAGCGGTCCAGCCGACGGGTCCACTGGTCGTTCCGGTCGTGCCACCACACCTCCAGGGCCTCACAGGCAACCTGTCACCCAGTGCTGCGATCGTCACGTTCCGGGTGGCGAATTAAGCCAATTGGAGCAATGGTGCATTGTTGTCCACAAAGGACACATCGTCCTAGTCGTGTCCGCGGAACAGGGCCGCCACCGCGCGTCGGTCGATCTTGCCCGGCCCGCGAACCGGCAACGATGTCACCACTCGAATCTCCTTGGGCGTGGCCGCGGCGCCGAGTTCGCCCCGAACCGACGCCGTCGCCGAGGCCGCGGTGAACTGCCCGGACACCACCGCGGCTGCGACCACCCGTTCACCCCACTCCGTATCGGGCACACCGACCACACACGCCTCGATCACCCCGGGCTGAGCACAAAGAAGCCTTTCGACGGCGGCGGCAGCGACCTTCTCGCCCCCGGTATTGATCACGTCGTCCGCGCGTCCCGACACCTCCAACACGCCATCGGAAAGCCGACCGAGATCAGCGGTCCTGAACCATCCGTCCGCGAACGCCGTCGACGGGGCCCGTCGATATCCGTGTGCGAGCATCGGCCCGGACAACTCGATCACTCCACCCGAGATCCGAACCCGCACGCCGTCGAGCGCGACCCCGTCGTACACACACCCACCCGCGGTTTCGCTCATCCCGTAGGTGGTGATCACCCGGATACCGGCCGCCCGCGCGCGGGCGAGCAGCGCGGGCGGGGTCGCCGCGCCGCCAACCAGTACCGCGTCGAAAGACCGCGCGGCGACCAATCCCGCGGCATCGGCCAGCAGTCTGGTCAGTTGGGTGGGAACCACAGCGGTGTAACGCGGCCCCTCGGGCACTTCCGCGGCCGCCGCGATGAATGCCTCCGGCCGGAATCCGTCGGCCAGTGGCAGGACGACTGGATCATGTCCGGCCAGAATCGATCGGACGAGCACCTGAATTCCGGCGATGTGGTGTGCGGGCATCGCCAACAACCAGTGCCCGGCCCCACCGAGTCGGGCGTGGGTCGCTGTCGCCGACGCCCGCAGTGCCGTCGCCGACAACAACACGCCTTTCGGTTCCCTGGTCGACCCGGAAGTGCGCACGATCAACGCTGTGTCCGGTTCCACCGGTTCGGTCGGGGCCATCGCGGCCGCGGACTGGTCCGGTGTGATTGGCAACACGGTCGGGCCGCCGTCCAGCGCTTCTCGCAATGCGGCCATCAGAACTCCGATGGAGTTCACCCCACTGTCCACAGCTATCACGCGCATGTGTTCATTATCCTCGTCGCCCACTGAATCGCCGCTGCGATCTTTGTTTTGTCAGCCTCACTGCCTACTGTCCAATCCGTGACGACCCCATGGCGCAGTCCGCTCGACGTGGTTCTGCGCGATGCCTATCTGGCCAGGCTCGGGTGGAGTTCGCCGCCGCCGTCGACTGTGGACACGCTGCACGCACTGCACCGCGCACACGTCGAACGCGTGCCGTACGAGGTGGTGTGGATCGCGCTCGGTGAGCGCCGCACGATCGCGCCGCTCGACTCGGTCGGCTATCTCGTCGCGGGCAGGGGCGGCTACTGCTACCACCTCAACGGCGCGTTCGGCACGCTCCTGCAATGGCTGGGATTCGACGTGCGCTGGCGGGTGGCCGGTGTCCAGGGCGGCGGGGTCCCGCAACCCCAGGGAGCGACCGGAACCCACCTCACGGTCGAGGTGCACGGGCTGCCGAGCGGGGCCGCACCGCACGGCGTGTGGCTTGTCGACGTCGGCTTGGGCAACGCGCTGCACGAGCCGATACCGCTGATGGCGGGTCGCCACCGGCAGGGGCCGTTCACCTTCGGTCTCCGCCCGTCCGAGGCTGTCGACGGCGGCTGGCGCTTCGACCACTTCGACGGCGCGCGGTTCTCCGGCATGGACTTCGCCCCGCGCCTGGCCGTCGCCGCCGACTTCGTCGACCAGCACCATGAGCTGTCCACCTCGCCGGACTCCGGCTTCGTCCGCGTCGTCACGGCCTCGCGCGTCGACGCCACCGGCATCGTCGAGCAACGCGGCCTGCTCCTCGAACGCACGGACAGCACCGGCGTCCACGTCACCGAACTCACGACCAGGTCGGACTGGTTCGCCTCGATGGCGGACAACTGTCGGCTACCACTGTCCGATGTGGACGAAATCCGACGGGCGGCGCTGTGGTCACGGCTGGTCGCCGACCACGAGCACTACCTGTCCAGACGAGCCGCCGTTCAGTAGTAGTAAGGGAAGCTCGACCAGTCCGGGGCGCGCTTCTCCAGAAACGAGTCCCTGCCCTCGACGGCCTCATCGGTCATGTAGGCCAACCGGGTCGTCTCACCCGCGAAGATCTGCTGTCCGACCAGACCGTCGTCGATCGCGTTGAACGCGTACTTCAACATCCGCTGCGCGGTCGGCGACTTGCCGTTGATCTCGTTCGCCCACTCCAGCGCGGTCGCCTCCAGCTCGGCGTGCGGCACCGCCTGGTTCACCGCACCCATCTTGACCATGTCCTCCGCGCTGTAGGTGCGGCCGAGGAAGAAGATCTCGCGGGCGAACTTCTGGCCGACCTGGCGGGCGAGGTAGGCGGAGCCGAAGCCACCGTCGAAGCTGCCGACGTCGGCGTCGGTCTGCTTGAAACGGGCGTGCTCGGTGCTGGCGAGGGTGAGATCGCACGTCACGTGCAGGCTGTGCCCGCCGCCCGCCGCCCAGCCCGGCACCACCGCGATGACCACCTTCGGCATGAACCTGATCAGCCGCTGGCACTCCAGGATGTGCAGCCTGCCCGCGCGCGCGGGATCGGCGGTGTCCGAAGACTCACCACTGGCGTACTGGTAGCCGGTGCGGCCCCGGATGCGCTGGTCGCCGCCGGAACAGAACGCCCAGCCACCGTCGCGCGCGGACGGGCCGTTGCCGGTGAGCAGCACGCAGCCAACGTCGGAACTCATCCGCGCGTGATCGAGCGCGCGATACAGCTCGTCGACCGTGTGCGGCCGGAACGCGTTGCGCACCTCCGGCCGGTCGAACGCGATACGCACCGTGCCCTTGCCGCCGGTGTCCCGGCTCCGGTGATAGGTGATGTCGGTGAAGTCGAACCCATCGATCGCGCGCCACCGCGCCGGGTCGAACAACTCGGAAATCTCGCGCTCAGCCACGAGCCGAATATGCCGGCGGCCCTGTGGACAGCCGTTCGCGGGGTTGCCGGTGGGCGTGTCAAGCTGGGCTCGTGCACGATCTGGACTCGGCGCTCGATGCGATTCGCGCGCGGGACGACACCGCGGCGAGGCACGCGCATGCCCTTTGGCACGTGATGCGTTCGACCGCGGCCCACCCGACCAAGGTCACCCGCTACGACGTTCAGCGGATGATGTGGCGCACGCTTCCGCAGGCCCACCTGCGTCCTGGTGGCGACGGCGCCTTCGACGACCTCCATGCCACCTGCGAGTCGTTCGCCGAGCTGCTGGACCTGCTCGGGCACGAGAGTTACGCGGCGCTGTGCCGGGCCGAGGTCACCCGCCGCATCCTCGACTCGACCGGTCACGACGCCCGCTTCCGGCTGCTCGTCGACGACGCGTGGCGCTCATCGGGCGTGTTGCCCCCGGACACGCCGACGCTCACCTGGTCCGAGCAGGCGGGCCCGGTCGAGACCGCGCTGCACGCGGCGGTGGGCCGGTTGCTGGAGGAGGCCATCACCGCCGGGACGCTGCCCGCCGACGGTGGCGAGTCCCCCGAGCGTGTCGCGTTGGTCACTCGGTTGCTCACCAGCCTGGGCGACGACGACAAGCAGACCTGGTTGGCCAGTCTGATCGACGAACGCCTCGACGCGTGGACCGTCGGGCGGGGAAGTCAGACCAGACGCGAGATGCTTGTCCGGGTCCGTCCTGAGGTTCGGCGCCCGCCCGGCGTGGCTCGCGCGCCGCTGCCCGCCGTGGAGATGTTGCTCGCGGCCTGCGCGGGCCCCGGCGCTCGACTCACCGCGCGTGGCTACCTGCCCACCGCGTTGGTCGCGCGGCTCGCCGAGGTCATGCCCGCGTGCGGTGCCGTCGTCACCCGCGTCCGCAGCGAGACCAAGTACCCGCCTATTCGCGTCCTGCGCGCGTTGGTCACCGCGTTCGACCTTGTGCACGCCGACTCGGGTCGCCTCAAGCTGACCTCGCGGGGCGCGGCGGTCCTCGACGATCCGCACTCGCTGCCCGCGTGGGTCGGGGGCCGGATGGTCACCCGCGACCGGACCATGGTCGGCACGGTCGAAGAGGTGGTGCTGGCCGCGCTCCTGCTGGAGGACCGGTTACCGCCCAGTCGCATCCTGGAGAAGCTGACCTACGCGCTGACCGAGGCGCCCTGGCCGGAGAGCGCCGTCCCGGTCCCCTCGGTGTCGGTCGCGCGCGGGTTCCTGCACCGGCTGCGCGTACTCGACGTCATCGAGATCACGCGGACCGAGGACGGCGACGAGGAGATGGTCGGCCTGACCGAGCCTGGCCGAGCCATCGCCCGTTGGTCTCTGCGCACCCGCGTTCTCCACGGCGGCACGGCGGCCGAGACCGCACCATTGGAAGCTCCCCGCCCGTGAGACCGCGTCTCAGGTGGGGTGTGCGAGGTTGGTGGGGTCGCATGACCGAGTCGACGTTGGGCGACGGGATTGGAGCACGGTGAACCCCTCCACCGCGATGGCCACGGTCGTGGTCGACGAGTTGATCCGCAACGGCGTGCGCCACGTCGTGCTGTGTCCGGGGTCGCGGGACGCGCCGCTGTCGTTCGCGTTGTACGACGCGGCCGTCGCCGGGAGGGTCACGCTGCATGTGCGGGTCGATGAGCGGTCCGCCGGGTTCTTCGCGCTCGGGCTCGCCCGGGCGGAGGGCAGACCGGCCGCGGTGGTGTGCACCTCCGGCACCGCGGTCGCCAACCTGCATCCGTCGGTGCTCGAAGCGCACCACTCCGGGGTCGGACTGCTGTTGATCACCGCCGACCGGCCGCCCGAGTTGCATGGCACCGGCGCCAACCAGACGATCGACCAGCGCAACATCTTCGGCAGCGCCGCCGTCGCCGTCGACTTCCCGGTCGCCGAACGCAGGGCCGGTCTGAACCCGGTGTGGCGCGGTCTGGTCTGTCGAGGGGTGGCCCGCGCCGAGACCGGTCGGCCCACCCAGCTCAACATCCCCTTCCGTGAACCTCTGGTGCCCACGTTCGCCGATCAGTGGCCCGATTCGCTCGACGGCCGCCCCAACGGCCTGCGGTGGACCACGTCGTCGGCGGCCCGGTCGGTGCCGGGCAACCGGGTCGACTTCCCGTTGCCCGCCCGCACGTTGATGG
>JALZNB010000200.1 GCA_030857905.1 Actinomycetota bacterium | reverse complement strand
AACCACGAGAGTGGATCTTCGAAGACCGCCCGGACGAAGACGTCGTCAGAACCGGTGCCGGGCAACAGGACGGCGGTGGCCGCGGCCAACCGAGGGTGGGTCACACTCACGCTTCGATCCTTGTCCCGGTGGTACCTCACGCGGTTACGCTGGTTGTCGCATGGGTCGACAGTCGGGGCCGACCCCACTTGAGGAGCGGGTAGACACATGGACACCAAGGGGGACGGCTATTGGCATCGTCTCGTCAAGCGCCTCACCATCGACGTGGACGAGCTTGACGCCGACGACCTGTCCGAGCGGGCCCGCGCTCAGGGTGCGCGCCGGGCCTGTGACTGCCGCTCCGGCGATGAGGTCACCGTACTGGGCCGGTTACGCAGTGTCGAACTGTGCCCGAGGGACGCGGTCGCTACCCTGGAGGCCGAACTCTTCGACGGAACCGATGGGGTCACCCTCATCTGGCTCGGCCGCCGACGGATTCCGGGCATCGACCCGGGGCGCACCGTGAAGGCACAGGGCCGGATCGCCGTCCGCGACGGGCGCAAGGTCCTCTACAACCCCTACTACGAGTTGCAGACCACCACATGACGAAATCGACCGAAGAGGTCAACAGCCCCGGCGAGGGCGAGTCGGCCAAGTCCGGTGCGACCGAAGATGCCAACCCCACCTTGCTGGAGCAGATGGGCGGCATCAGCGGGCTGATCTACTCATCGGTCCCGGTGCTGGTGTTCGTCCTGGCCAACGCCTTCTTCGGGCTGAGCGCCGGAATCTGGAGCGCGCTCGGTGCCGCCGTCCTGATCACTGTCGTACGGGTGGTGCGCAAGGAGCCGTTGCAGCCCGCGATCTCCGGTTTCTTCGGCGTCGGCATCGCCGCGTTCATCGCCTATCAGACCGGCGAGGCCAAGGGCTTCTTCCTGTTCGGCATCTGGACGAGCCTGGTCTACGGCGGGGTGTTCCTGCTGTCGGTGATCCTCCGGTGGCCGCTGGTCGGGGTCATCTGGTCAGGGCTCAACGGCCTTGGCCAGGGATGGCGCAAGGACAAGGCGTCCCGCTTGGGCTACGACATCGCCACGCTGACTTTCGTCGCCGTGTTCGCCGCCCGCTACATCGTGCAGAGCTGGCTCTACGACGAAGACCTCACCGGTTGGCTGGCGTTCGCCCGGCTGGCGATGGGTTACCCCCTGTTCGCTGTCGCCCTCGTGGTCACCGTGTGGGCGGTTCGTCGAGCCAAGCGTCGGCAAGAAGAGGTAGAGGCCACACAGGAGTCCGACGAGGCCGTCGAGGCTCGACTGCGCGCCAAGTACGGCGAACCCTGACCGTCGACACTGCCATTTACCTGGCGTTTCCATGTTCACCCGAAGGCCACCACCCATCTGGATGGTGGCCTTCGGCAGGTAGACAGATCGGCAGTGGTATCGCGTAGACTTACGGTTACGTAACCGTAGGAACGTCTTGGGGAAGACGTCCGAGAGCTGGAGTGGCCAAACGTGACGACTGCCCTCAAAGACACCACACCGCCCGTAGGCGGTGCCAAACCGCTGATCGGCCGTCGCCGGAGTGCCCCCGAGCAGCTAGGCGTCCAGCTGTTCGTGATCCTCCCGCTGATCGCACTGGCCGCCGCCGTGCCGTTCGCGTGGGGCTGGGGACTCGGCTGGGTGGACGTCGGCATCGGCATCGGCTTCTTCGTGGTCAGCGGTCTCGGCGTCACCGTCGGCTACCACCGGTTCTTCACCCACGGCGCGTTCAAGGCCGCGCGCTGGCTCAAGGTGGTACTCGCCTGCGCGGGCAGCCTGTCCGCCCAGGGCTCGGTCATCGAATGGGTCGCCGACCACCGGCGCCACCACGCCTTCTCCGACCGCGAGGGCGACCCGCACTCCCCGTGGCTGTTCGGCACCGGACCGGTCGCGGTCGCCAAGGGCTTCTGGCACGCGCACATGGGCTGGCTCTTCGAGCGCGACCGCACCAACGTCGACCGCTTCGCCCCCGACCTCGTCGCCGACACCGACCTGCAGAAGGTGGACAAGCTCTTCCCGCTGCTGACCGTCGTGTCCATGCTGACCCCCGCGCTCCTCGGCGGGCTGATCACCTGGTCGTGGGCGGGCGCGCTCTCGGCCTTTTTCTGGGCGGGCATCGTGCGTGTCGCGCTGCTGCACCACGTGACCTGGTCGGTCAACTCCATCTGCCACATGATCGGCGAACGCCCGTTCCGCTCCCGCGACAAGGCGTCCAACTTCTGGCCCCTGGCCCTGGTCAGCTTCGGCGAATCGTGGCACAACTCCCACCACGCCGACCCCACCTCCGCCCGCCACGGCGTGCTGCGCGGCCAGTTGGACATCTCCGCCCGGCTGATCTGGCTGTTCGAAAAGGCAGGCTGGGCATGGGACGTGCGCTGGCCGACCCAGGCCCGCATCGACAAACTGCGGGTCGCGAACTAGACGCTGCGAGTTGACGAAGGAGGCGCGATCTCGACCGCGCCTCCTTTTTTTCGTTGGAGTAAGGTTTCTCCTGGCGCTATCGGACAATGGCAGGCTTTCCGCCCGTCTCGAAGAATTCCAGTAGACCCGCTCGCACCTCGTTGATCGACACCTCTACGGCCGCGCTCATTTCCGTGACCTGCCCCATGTACGTGTACTCCACGATCTGTGCGGGATCGCCGTCGCCCAAGGTTTGCCCGCCATCTTCGGAGTGGTAGGTGATGAAGCCCTTCATTCGTCCCAAACCGACTTCAAGAACCGGTGAATCCTCGTCGCCCGCAATCGCCACCTGGATCGCGGCGCCCCCGTCGACGACGTCGCTTTCACTCCGCACCCGGTCGATCAGCGCGGCCAACTCGTCTACCGTATTGACGATGATGGCCGAGTCGCCCTCGCCGAAGTCGTTGCCCGGCATCTGGTTATACCAAACCTCTAGCGCGACCATCGTTTCTGTCCTCCAGTAAATGTCTTACGATAATTGGGGCCGTGCACTGTAAGCGAGTATCCCTCGGGCAAGATGACGGGTAACCATGTGTCGCAGCTAAAACGCCCAGTGCACGGCAGGTTGTTTATGGCGACCTCCGTATGGTGCGCTCCTTGGCGCACCATACGTGCCGCCACCTTCATTTCGACATGGTTGGTGATCATGGGTTCGGTGGTTGAACGCATTCCCGCTGCGGTGAGCAGCCGCCACACCTCCACAGCGTCTTCGTCGCGCCCGCTCGCAATGGCGTGAATCTTGCCGTCGCCGTCCACCCACCGACCATGTGTCTTTTTCCGCTCCGGGTTCGGTGTCGGCACCGTTGGCGGAAGCTCTCGCTGAAGAGTCGCCAACTCGTCGTGGCCCAAGCGGTGTGTTCTCGTGGACGAATCGCTTGGAACGGTTGGTGGTGGAGTTGTCGCAGGGGCGACTGGCCTCACTGGGCATGTGTTCGCTGTTGCCTCGATACGTGCGAGATATTGCTTGACGAACGCGTGCGTAGTCGCGAATGCCTGAATGACCTCGCCAAGTTGTTGTGTGGCTTCCTCGAACCTGCGTACCGCCTGATGCAATTCTTCGGACTGCGAGCCTTGAGCCGCGTCGCCGAGAAAAATACGTGCCTGGTCAAGGTCGTTCGATGCCTGGCGTACGAGTGGCAAGGGGAGTGCCGCGAGGACACGGCTTAGTTCAGCTGCAAGCGCTGCGACTGACACGGGGTCTTCTTCTCAGCGGCGACCAGCGGCGCCGAGGAGGCCGGCGAGCGCATCGGGTGGGAGCAACAACGCGGGGCCGGTGGGGTGCTTGGAGTCGCGGACGGCGAGAGCGTTCGGCAGGTGTGCCAGTTCGACGCAGGAAGCCGCGTTGTCGCTGCGGTTGCTTTTGCGCCAGCGTGCGTTCGTGAGGTCTGCGGGTTCGGTCACGTCATCTCCTTCGCGACCTCCTCAATGAAGTCGCGTGACTCGTCGGTGCTCAGCGCCGATTGCATGGTTTCGGCGAGTGCCACAGTGTATTCCCGGATCTGCTGGTGTCGTTCGATGATCATCACCGACGTAAGATTTTCCTGCCACACAATGCTTGGCAGTCGCGGTGACTCGAACGAGAGTGTGGCGAACGGGCCGCCGAGTGCGGGGTGTGCGCCCGCTACGAATGGCAGGACGCGGATGTCGATGTGCTCGTGCTCATCCATGACGGCCACCAGGTGTTCGAGCTGCTGGCGCATCACGTCTCGTCCGCCGACCTCCTGCCGCAGTACCGCCTCGCCCAGCAGGACGCTCAGCCGCAGCGGCTGGTCGCCGAGTAGCCGCTGTTGCCGGATGAGTCGGACCTCGCAGCGGGGTTCCACCTCGGTGAGCCGAATGTAGGGCGACCCGCCCCTGATCACGGCCTTGGCGTAATCCTCCGTTTGTAGCAGTCCGTGCACGAGCGAGTTCTGGTACACCGACACCGACGCGGCGCCGAACTCCAGGCCGAGGTAGCGGATGAACTCGTCGCCGAAGAGCCAGGTGTACTGGTGGTACCAGTCGCGTTGGTCGGCGCCGATGCGGAGTTCCTGCAACTCGGCGCGTTCGTCCGCGTCGAACTCGTAGCGCTTGGCCAGTGCGGTGAGGTTGGCCGCGGTGATCTTCTTCTTGCCCGCCTCCACGGCGGAGAGGTTCGGCTGCTGCATCCGCACCGTCTTCGCGGCCCCGCCGACCGACAGCGCGAGGTGGTCACGGCGTTCGCGCAACCGAAGTCCCAGTTCCCATGCGGCGACGACCGCTGACGGAGGCATGTCCCCATTCTGCCCGAGAATCAGCCCGCCAAGCTGAGGTCCACTCGATCGAGTGATTGCCAGACGGATATATATCCAGCATTGGTGGCATCACAACGACGAGAGGATGACGATGTTCAATGGCGAAAGTTCGGTCAGGGTGTCGGCGACGATCGACATCGATGAGAACACCCAAGTCCGGTGCGTGGTCGACAAGACGACCGGCGGGACCGAGGTGTGTCTCGGCACCGACGCCTACCTGTTCCTCACCAAAGGCGGCACGGCCAAGCTCGTAGAAGCCCTCGCGGGCGATGGGCGCGGCTAGTTGCCGAACGCCTTGCGGATTTCGCTTTCCACGTTCGCCGAGGCCACGAACAGCAGCTCGTCCCCGGCCTCCATCGAATCGTCCGGTTGCGGCACGATCACCCGGCCGCCGCGCAGGATGGTGACCAGGGCGGCGTCGCGGGGGAGTTTGACGTCGCGGACCGGCCTGCCAGCCCACGGGGTGTCGTCGGGCAACGTCATCTCGACCAGATTGGCCTGGCCCTGGCGCAGGGTCAGGAGCTGCACCAGGCCGCCGACGCTGACGGCTTCCTCGACCATCGCGGCCAGCACACGCGGGGTCGACACCGCCACGTCGACACCCCACGCCTCGGTGAACAGCCATTCGTTGGCCGGGTCGTTCACCCTGGCCACGACGCGCTTGACCGCGAAGACCGTCTTGGCCAGCAGCGCGACCACCAGATTGACCTTGTCGTCCCCGGTGGCGGCGATGACGCAGTCGCACAACTGCAAGCCCGCGTCTTCCAGCGAGGCCAGTTCGCACGCGTCGGCCAGGACCCACTCGGCCTGCTCGACCGTGTGGGGCTCGAACTGGACCGCCTCGCGCTCGATCAGCATGACCTGGTGGTCGCCGCCGACGAGTTCGGCGGCGATGGAGCGGCCGACAGCACCCGCACCCGCGATCGCGACGCGCATCAGTGTCCTTCCTCCGGGGCCTGCGCGGCCGCCGTCGTCACGTCGCTGACGGTGCCGGACAGAGCGGCCACGTACACCTTGTCGTCAGCCTGGATCACGGTCTTCGCCTCGGGCAGGACCCCGCTGCCGAACCGGATGACGAACGCCACGCGTGACCCGGTGGCTGCCTGGAAGTCCTTCACGGTGTGTCCGACCCAGTCCTCGTGCACGGGCACCTCGAGCAGCGCCATTTTGCCCGTCGGGTCGCGCCACGCCGAGGCGACGCCGTCCGGCAGGAGCGTGCGGAGCAGTCGGTCGGTGGTCCACGGCACGGTGGCCACGGTCGGGATGCCGAGCCGCTCGTAGACCTCGGCCCGCTTCGGGTCGTAGATCCGGGCGACGACGTGCTCGACGCCGAAGGTCTCCCGCGCCACGCGCGCGGAGATGATGTTGGAGTTGTCCCCGCTGGAGACGGCGGCGAAGGCCTCCGCCCGCTCGATGCCCGCCTCGATCATTACTTGACGGGCGAAACCGGGCCCGACCACCTGTTGACCATGGAAATCGGGACCGAGTCGGCGGAACGCGTGCGCGTCCTTGTCGATCACGGCGACCGTGTGGTCCAGGCGCTCCAGTGCCGAGGCCATCGATGCCCCGACCCGGCCGCAGCCCATGATCACCACGTGCACGACCAGCCTCCTCGGTAGTCACCGTGCCGACCCCGGCGTCCACTGTCCGGGTGATACCGACGAACCTACCGGTGGCTGCTCCGAATCGGTGACGCGACCGCCTACGCTGTGCGGTCGTGTCCAAGTTCTCCACGGCGACGAAACGTCTGCTGGTCGGGCGGCCGTTCCGCAGCGACCGGCTGGCTCACACGTTGCTGCCCAAGCGCATCGCGCTTCCGGTCTTCGCCTCCGACGCCATGTCGTCGGTCGCGTACGCGCCGGAGGAGATTTTCCTGATGCTGTCCATAGCCGGGTTGTCCGCCTACACCTTCGCGCCATGGGTCGGTGTCGTCGTTGTCGTCGTGATGCTCACAGTGGTCGCGAGCTACCGGCAGAACGTTCGCGCCTATCCCTCCGGCGGCGGTGACTACGAGGTCGCCACGGTCAATCTGGGCAGGCGAGCGGGCCTGACAGTGGCCAGCGCACTGCTGGTGGACTACGTCCTCACTGTGGCGGTGTCCATCTCGGCGGCGATGGCCAACATCGGCTCGGCCGTGCCCTTCGTCGCCCAGCACAAGGCCGAGTTCGCGGTGGCCGCGATCGTCATCCTCACCGCCATCAACCTGCGCGGCATCCGGGAGTCCGGTGGCGCGTTCGCTATCCCCACCTACGCCTTCATGATCGGCATCATGGGCATGATCGCCTACGGTCTCTTTCGCGGGCTCGTGCTCGGTGATCCGATGCCCGCCGAGAGCGCCGACTTCGAGATCCGAGCCGAGGGCGACCATCTCGCCGGGCTCGCCTTGGTGTTCCTGGTGCTGCGGGCCTTTTCGTCCGGTTGCGCCGCGTTGACCGGCGTCGAGGCGATCAGCAATGGTGTCCCGGCCTTCCGCAAGCCCAAGTCGAAGAACGCGGCGACGACGTTGCTGCTGATGGGGCTCATCGCGGTGGTGATGCTGATGGGCCTGATCGTTCTTGCCCAGCTCACCGAAGTGAAGGTGGCCGAGGACCCCGCCCACCAGTTGGTGAACGCGCCGCCGGACTACCAGCAATCGACGATGGTCGCCCAGATCGCCGAAGCGGTGTTCTCCGGATTCCCGATCGGATTCTTCTTCATCACCATCGTGACCGCGTTGATCCTGGTGCTCGCCGCGAACACCGCGTTCAACGGGTTTCCCGTCCTCGGCTCGATCCTCGCCCAGGACCGCTACCTGCCGCGCCAGCTGCACACCCGGGGTGACCGGCTGGCGTTCTCCAACGGCATCATCGGTCTCGCCGGATTCGCCATCGTGCTCGTGATCGCCTTCGACGCCGAGGTCACCAAGCTCATCCAGCTCTACATCGTCGGCGTGTTCGTCTCGTTCACCATGAGCCAGCTCGGCATGATCCGGCACTGGAACCGCAAACTCGCCACCGAGACCAACCCTGTCGAACGCCGCAGGATGCGTCGCTCGCAGGCCATCAACACCTTCGGCCTCGCGATGACGGGGTCGGTGCTCGTTGTCGTGCTGATCACCAAGTTCCTGCTCGGCGCCTGGATCGCCATCGCCGCGATGGCCGTCATCTACCTGCTGATGACCGCGATCCGCAAGCACTACGACCGGGTCAGCGAGGAACTGGACCGGGCGCAGGACGACAAGCCGTTCATGCTGCCCTCACGCATCCACAGCATCGTGCTGGTGTCGAAACTGCACCTGCCGACCAAGCGTGCCCTCGCCTATGCCCGCGCGACCCGGCCGGACGTGCTGGAGGCCATCACCGTCAACGTGGACGACGCCGACACCAGGCGGCTGGTGACCGAATGGGAGAAGCAGAGCTTCTCGGTGCCGCTCAAGGTGATCGAGTCGCCATACCGGGAGATCACCAAGCCGGTGCTCGATTACGTCAAGCGCATGCGCAGTGACAACCCCCGTGACGTGGTCACCGTGTTCATCCCCGAGTATGTCGTCGGGCATTGGTGGGAGCAATTCCTGCACAACCAGAGTGCGTTGCGGCTCAAGGGAAGGCTGCTGTTCCAGCCAGGTGTCATGGTGACCAGCGTGCCATGGCAGCTCGCGTCGTCGGAGAAGGTGCACGACCACGCGATCGTCGCGCCAGGAGCGATTCGCCGTGGTCTCACGGTTGAGAAAGAAGAGAAGCAGTGACCGATTGGACAGGACGCCGCTTCGAGGTCGAGGTCGGCGCCGTCGCGCACGGTGGCCATTGTGTCGCCCGCGCCGAGGGACGAGTCGTGTTCGTCCGGCACGCGTTGCCGGGTGAACTGGTGATCGTCGAGATCACCGAGGACAAGGGCGGCTCGTTCTGCCGCGGCGATGCGGTGGAGGTATCGCGGCCGTCGCCGGAGCGCGTGACACCGCCGTGCGCGTTCGCACACCCCGGTGGGTGTGGGGGATGCGACTGGCAGCACGCCTCGGGGGACGCGCAGCGCGCGCTGAAGGCTTCCGTTGTGGCCGAACAGTTGCGGCGGCTGGCGGGGATCGAGTGGGACGTCGTCGTCGAAGAACTGGCAGGCGGGCTCACCCGCTGGCGCACGCGGGCGCGGCTGGCTGTCGACCGTTCCGGCCATGCCGGTTTCCGGGGACACCGCAGTCATCGGGTGATCCCGATCGACGATTGCGTGATCGCGGCTCCAGGCACCGTCGACACACTGGTGAGTCGCAAGTGGACGTCCGGAGCTGAACTGGAGGTGTCGGTCGACGCGACCGGGCGAACCCACGCCAACGAGCTGGTCCCGGAAACCACGCGGCGGCGCGGGAAACCAGTCCTACATGCACGTGGCGTGCTTGGCACGGACACCGCGGTCGAGCAGGCGGCCCGCCGCGAATGGCGGTTGGACGCGCACGGATTCTGGCAGATTCACCCGGACGCCGCTGACGTCCTCGCCGAAGTGGTGGAGGAGTGGTCGATGGCGCCGGTCGACGGCTGCGCGTGGGACCTCTACGCGGGAGTGGGGCTTTTCGCCTCGGTGCTCGCCGGGCAGGTCGGTCCACAAGGGACTGTGATCGCGGTCGAGGTGTCCCGGCGGGCGGCGCAGGACGGGATGGCCAACCTGGAGGATCTGCCACAGGTGCGGATGTTCGCCGGGAAGGTGGAGGACGTGCTGGTCGGCGCGGATCTGCCCGCGCCGGGGGTTGTGGTGCTCGACCCGCCGCGCAAGGGGGCCGGGCGGGAGGTGGTCGACGCCATCGCCGCGCGTTCGCCGGAGCGGATCGTGTACGTGGCGTGTGATCCTGCCGCGCTGGCGCGGGACGTGTCGTGGTTCGCCGAGAAGGGTTACGAGCTGACCCGTTTGCGTGCGTTCGACGCCTTCCCGATGACGCACCACGTGGAGTGCGTCGCCTTGCTGGAGAAGCGGCAGCCCGGCGCTGAGTGAGTCGCGTTGTGGCGGTCCGTTCGTATGCTGTCTCGCGTGCCAGGTCGTCCTCAATTGCCCCGCCCGCCAGTCCGGCCTCATGTCGGATAGTTGAACAGTTGAATCGTTCTACAATTCAACGATTCAACTAGTGGAATGTTGGATTGTAGAATGATCTGACAGGTGTTGAGGTGGGTGCGCAAGGTCGCGCCGTGGGCGCGTGAGGTGTGGCGTGGTCGGGACTTAGTGGCCGGGTGGTGAAGTTCCCAGGGCGGCGGCGAACGAGGTGGCCATCGAGAAGAAGATGACGGTGCCCCCGCGTGGCAGAGGGCTGGCGGGGCAAGCGATTCGTCCTGAAAGCAGACATCCCGCCTGACAACGTTGTCAGGCGGGATGTTCGCGCTGGTCAGAGCTGCGTCTGATGAGCGGTCGTCATGTGAGCGCGCGTCAGGAGTTGCGCCTGCCCCGGGTCGGGTTGGGACGGCTCTGGCGCGACGCGTCCCACTCCGGGGTGTTGGGCGGCGGGCGCTGCGGCCCCTCGTCGGCGTCCTCGTCCTGCGGTGTCGGCGCGGAGAAGCCGAGGTTCGCCGCGTGGGTCCCCGGTGGCGGGTAGGCCGCGTTGGCGACGTGGGCGCCACCGGTGAAGGTGGGTACGGGGGCACTCGCTCCCGGCGCGGTGGAGCCCGCGCTTTCGGTCGGTGTGCTGAAGGTGGGAGCGGGGGTGTTCGTCGTCGGCGCCGGGAAGACAGGCGGGGGCGGGGAGAACTGGCCTTGCTCGCCCTGCGGACTGGCGCTGAAGCCCGGCCCGTTCATCGGCCTGCGCCCACCGCTGGGCTCGCCGCGGTGTCGACCGCCCACCGGGCCACCCTGCGGGATGCCTCCAGGCGGCGTGTGTGTCGCACCCGACTGCTGTTCCGGGGCTCGTCGGCGCTGTCCGCCCGGCTGGTCCGCCGTGCCGGACTGGTGCGTCCCCTCGCCAGGTTGTTGTGGTCCGCCTTGGTCGTTCACCCGGGCCGCTCCGGTCTGTCGCTGTTGGTTTCCGTTCATGGGTCCGCCTTGGCCGGGCCCGCCGTCGGAGCGCGCGGCGGGAGGTGCCTGCGCGGCGTCCGGGCTTTGGGCCTCGATGCCTTGCGGCGGGGTGTGTGCGGCCTGGATCTCAGGCGACACGGCGGGCGGTAGTCCAGCGCGCATGCGCAGCCACTCCGGGATGTTCTCGTCGGCACGGGGGAAAAAACGGAGTTCATCGATGAACCCGATCGGCGGCGGGGGCCGTCGCCACGCCGGTTCGGCATCGGGCTCGAACTCGACGGTGAAGCTGCCGGGCGGCTCGATCTCGTATACGGCGCTGATCCAGGTGCCGCGCTCCGGCCGGTACATCCCGCCGCGCATCCGGCGGAGGCCATCGACCGCCTCGGCGGGTGGCCGCACCGAATGTGGCTGGCCATCGGCCCCGGTGACCAGCACGTCGACCTCAACGTGGCGGCCCACCGAACGGTACTCCGCCCTGATGTGGCTCCACCCGGGACCCGCCGAGCGCACCAGCGCCCGGCCTGTCTCCTTGGTGAGCCGGTCCTGCTCGGCCTGGTCCATCACCGCGGTTGACTCGGTCATCAATCCCCCACCGACACCATTTCCTGCTGTTCGACCCGCGTTGAGAAGGTCTCCACCACGATGTGCTTCGGCACGACCCGTGCGGTGTGTGGCTCCGCCGGTTCCCCCTCGTGCAGCCTCTCGACCCTACTAGGTGACACGATCGTGTTCAGTCTGAATCGCCCACGGTGCCGGATTGTGATCGATTGGCGCGGATTGGGTGGATGTGGGCGACGCCTCGGCGAGTCGGGCCGTGCCACTCGTAGACTGAATCGAGCCGGCGACGGCGGGAACCCGGCCACGAGCAGGAGACCAGCCTTTTGAGACAGGACGAGGTGACCACGCGGTGACGCTGCTGGAGTCCGTGCACGGACCGGCCGATGTTCGGCGGTTGACGCACGAGGAACTTGACCGGCTGTCCATCGAGATCAGATCGTTCCTGGTGGACAAGGTGACCCGCACGGGTGGTCATCTCGGCCCGAACCTCGGCGTCGTCGAACTCACCATCGCGTTGCACCGGGTGTTCGACTCCCCGTCGGACGCGATGATCTTCGATGTCGGCCACCAGGGCTATGTGCACAAGATTCTTACCGGCCGTCGCGACGGTTTCGACGAGTTGCGCCAGCAGGGCGGCATCTCCGGCTATCCGTCTCGCGACGAGAGCGAGCACGACCTGGTCGAGAACAGTCACGCCTCGACCGCGCTGTCCTACGCCGACGGTCTCGCCAAGGCACACGAGCTGCGCGGCGAGAGCCGCAGTGTCGTCGCCGTCATCGGTGATGGCGCGCTCACCGGCGGCATGGCCTGGGAGGCGTTGAACAACATCGCCGCGGGCACGAACCGCTCGGTGGTCATCGTGGTCAACGACAACGGCCGCTCTTACTCGCCGACGATCGGCGGCCTCGCCGACCACCTCGCCTCGCTGCGGCTGCAACCCGGCTACGAGCGGGCCCTCGAAGGCGGCAAGCGCGTCCTGCAGGGCACCCCGGTGCTGGGCAAGCCGCTCTACGCCGCGCTGCACGCGGCCAAGCGCGGCATCAAGGACGCGCTGCTGCCCCAAGCCATGTTCGAGGACCTTGGCCTGAAATACCTCGGCCCGGTCGACGGCCACGACTTCGAGGCGTTGGAGGGCGCGCTGCGGCGGGCCAAGGAGTTCGGCGGCCCGGTGATCGTGCACGCGGTGACCCGCAAGGGCAACGGCTACCCGCTGGCCGAGAACGACGAACTCGACCAGATGCACCAGACCGACCCGATCGACCCGGTCACCGGCAAGCCCCGCAAGTCCAAGGGCGTGGTGTGGACCTCGGTGTTCGCCCAGGAGTTGGCCGCGATCGGCGCCGAGCGCGAGGACGTGGTGGCGATCACCGCCGCGATGCTGCGTTCCACCGGCCTGGCCCCCTTCGCCGAGCGTTTCCCGGACCGCTGTTTCGACGTGGGCATCGCCGAGCAGCACGCGATCACCTCCGCGGCGGGCATGGCGATGGCCGGTCTGCACCCGGTCGTGGCGATCTACTCGACGTTCCTCAACCGGGCGTTCGACCAGATGTTGATGGACGTCGCGCTGCACAAGCTGCCGGTCACGGTCGTCCTCGACCGCGCGGGCATCACCGGTCCCGACGGTGCCAGCCACCATGGCATGTGGGACCTGTCGATCCTCGGTGTCATCCCCGGCATCCACATCGCCGCGCCGCGTGACGCGGCGACCCTGCGCGAGGAACTGCGCGAGGCCGTGGCGATCGACGACGGCCCGTCGGTGTTGCGTTTCCCCAAGGCCACGGTCGGCGAGGACATCGCCTCCCTCGAACGTCACGGCCCGGTGGACGTCCTGCACCGGCCCGCTCCCGGGGAGAACGCGGACGTTCTGCTGGTCACGGTCGGTTCGTTCGCCGAACTCGGCCTCGCCGCCGCGGAACGACTCGCCGACCAGGGCATCGGAGTGACCGTTGTCGACCCGCGCTGGGTCGCACCGGTCCCGCGTGAACTCGCCGCCCTCGCCGCGAACCACCGCCTGGTGATCACCGTCGAGGACAGCGGCCGCCACGGCGGGTTCGGCTGGTCGCTCGCGGCGTTGCTGCGCGACTCCGACGTCGACGTCCCGCTGCGCGACCTGGGCATCCCCAACGATTTCCACGCCCACGGCACGCGCGACGAGGTACTGGTCCGGCTCGGCCTCACCGCCCAGGACATCGCCCGCAAGGTGACCGGTTGGGCCTCCGACCTCATCGGAGACACGCCGAGCAACACCGACGCCGAGACGCGGGCCCGGAACGCGTCCTAGGGTGAGCCACCGCGGGCCGCGTCCTGTCAGGGCGCGGCCCGCGGTGTCCGATCACAACGCGCGTGTGGTGCCATACGTCCGCACCGTCATGTGGCGTTCGAACGCGGCTTGGGCGGCCCGGTCCAACACCCTGGGCACGCCCAGCGCCGCCGCCCGCCAGTACAGCTCGCATCCCCACTCCAGCAGCAGCATCCGGTACGCGGCCGTGCTCAGGTCCGCTCCATGGGTCAGCGATCCGTGGTTGGCCATCAGCACGGCCGTTCGTCCATCCAGGGCCGACAGCATGGCCTCGACCAGTTCCGGCGTGCCAACGGTTCGGTAGGGCGCGACCCGGACAGTCCCGCCCAACTCCATCAGTTCGTAGTGCACGCACGGCACCTCGTCCAGCACCAGCGACAGGGCGGTCGCCATCGGCGCGTGCGTGTGCACCACCGCGCCCGCCCGATGTTTCCGGTAGACGCCCAGATGCAGATCCACCTCCGATGTCGGTGCCAGCGTTCCCTCGACCACCGTGCCGTCCGGGTCGATCACCGCCATCTGCTCGGCCCTGAGTTCGGACAGCCGGGCGCCGGTCGGTGTGATCGCGATGAGATCCCCTTGTCTGGCACTGAGATTGCCCGCTGTGCCGACCGCGAGCCCGGCCAACCGGCGGGACTCGACGGCGAGCTGTTCGCGGAGGGAACGCAGCATCATGGGGCAGATCATGCCCAAATCAGACGGTCCTGTGGGGGGTGTGGCACCGTTGTGGGGTGCGGATTTTGA
Organism: Actinomycetota bacterium; assembly: GCA_030857905.1. Classification (GTDB taxonomy): domain Bacteria; phylum Actinomycetota; class Actinomycetes; order Mycobacteriales; family Pseudonocardiaceae; genus Actinokineospora. The sequence continues at coordinate 171 of JALZNB010000200.1, read as the reverse complement.
TAGTGGAGGATGAGCAGGCCCTGGCCGAGGCCGTGGCGCGCGGTTTGCGGCGTGAGGGAATGGCCGTCGATATCGCCCTGGATGGTGATGAGGGACACGAGAAGGCGACCATCACCCGGTACGACGTGGTGGTGCTCGACCGCGACCTGCCCGGCATGCACGGTGATCAAC